>JBFJTV010000028.1:0-12838 GCA_041625075.1 Candidatus Polarisedimenticolaceae bacterium
CTGCTCGGGATCCCACACGAGGCGCGCGCCGTTCTCCTCGTACCACGCATCCCATTGCGCGAGATCCTGATCGAGCTCGGGGCCGGGTAGCTTTCCGTCGGAGCCGACGCGGGTGTCGGGCGGAACGCCGGTGAGCGATTCGAAGAACAACGACGCCCTCTCGAACTCGCGCAGGGTGAACTTCTTCCCTTTAACGATACGGACGATGATCTCGCGGTTGCAGTTCCAAACCTCTTGAACGTCGACCGCGGTCGCCTCGAGCTTGATGGCACACGCGTAGGGCGTTCTCGGCGCCGAGCACCCGGCGATCGCGCCGACGACGGCGACAACGACCGCCGCATTCCATAGGCGGAGATTCGCCAGGCACTGTCTCATCCGCTCCGAGCCTCCCGATGTGCATCCTACGTTAGACTGAATCCGCGAGGCTACCCGCTTGTTCCATCAGATGACGGCCCTGCCGGCCGCCGGAGAAGATCGATGGCTACCTCTCAGAACGGTCGCCCGGTTCAGGGTCGACGTGTCGTGGTGACCGGGATCGGCGCGGTCGCACCCAACGGGATCGGTCGCGAGGCCTTCTGGTCGGCCACGCGACGCGGGCAGAGCGGCGTCAGCCGCATCCGTGGTTTTACGATCGACGACTACCCGACCCAGATCGCCGGACAGGTCCACGATTTCCGTCCCGAGACCGTGCTCCCCAAGAAAGACGTCAAACACGTCCCCCGAGCGGCGACCTTCGCTCTTGCAGCCGCCGAAGAAGCGATGGCCGACGCCGGGCTCGACGCCGGGACGCTCGATCTCGAGGCACGCCGGCGCTTCGCTGTGGTGATCGGAAGCGGCGGCGGCGGGCAGGAGTTCGCCGAACGGCAGTTCCGGCAGTACTACCTCGAGGACCCCAAGGCGGTGAGCCTTTACACGATTCCGTCGGCGACCTTCGGCTCGATCAGCAGCGAGCTCTCGATGCGATTCAATCTCAGGGGGCCGAGCCACGTCATGACGACCGGGTGCACGTCGTCGACCGATGCGCTCGGGCACGCGATCTCGCTGCTTCGGTACGGTCGCGCCGACCGCGTGCTCGCGGGAGGGGCCGACGCCCCGATCTCGCCGGGGATTTTGCAGGGCTTCTGTCTGATGCGGATCATGACGCCGTCGTGGAACGACGAACCCGCACGCGGCTCGCGTCCCTTCTCGCGCGATCGCGACGGCTTCGTGCTGGGTGAGGGCGGCTGGGTGCTCGCGCTCGAAACGCTCGAGGCGGCGCGCGAGCGCGGCGCGCGGATCTATGCCGAGCTTCTCGGCTACGGCTCGACCTGCGAGGCCTTTCACCGCGTGCGGCTCGACGACTCGGGCGAGGAGCCCGCGCGGGCCATCGAGCTCGCGCTTCAGGACGCCGCCGTTCCGCCCGAGGAGATCGACTACGTCAACGTCCACGGAACCTCGACCGTGCTCAACGACCGCATCGAGACCCGCGCCTTGAAGCGCGTCTTCGGTCGGCGCGCCGAGCGCATCCCGTGCTCGAGCCTCAAGTCGATGGTCGGACACCCGCAGGGCGCGAGCGGTGCGGCGGGCGTGGCCGCGACCCTGCTGGCGATCCGGGACGGCTTCGTACCGCCCACGATCAACAACGACGACCCCGACCCGGAATGCGATCTTGACACCGTCCCCAACGAGGGGCGAAGTTGGCCGGTGCGCACGGTGGTGTGTAACTGCATCGGGTTCGGCTCGAAGAACTCGGCCTTGGTGATGCGTGCGCACGGGGGTTGAGCGCGGTGTGGGTTCCGGCGCGACGTCACAATCCTGAGTGGATGGACCGGACGGACAACACCGCCGAGGATCTCTCGGGGGCTCTTCACGATCTCCGGCTGACGAACCGCTACCTCGGCGGCCGTCGCGCATTGCTCCGCGGGCTCGACCCATGGCTGGCGCGGCACGTCGGCAACACCCGTCTCGAAATCCTCGACGTCGGGACGGGCGGCGCCGATCTCCCGATGGAGATCGTCAACCGCGCGCGGCGTCTCGGAATCGCCGTCCGTGTAACCGCGATCGACCGCGACCCGGTGATCGTCGACCTCGCCTCGCGTGCGGTCGCCGGACAGCAAGCGGTCCGCGTACTCCAGGCCGACGCGACCGATCTTCCCTTTGAGAAGGGCTCGTTCGATCTCGTGATTGCCTCGATGTTTCTTCACCACTTCGATGCTCCGGGTGTGATCCGTCTTCTCGCTGAATTT
Source organism: Candidatus Polarisedimenticolaceae bacterium (assembly GCA_041625075.1). Taxonomy (GTDB): domain Bacteria; phylum Acidobacteriota; class Polarisedimenticolia; order Polarisedimenticolales; family Polarisedimenticolaceae; genus JBFJTV01. Next base: position 2,226 of record JBFJTV010000028.1, read on the forward strand.
CGACGCGTGGCGCGGCACGCGGTGGTGGTCAACGATCTCCGGCGCCATTTGCTGCCGTGGGGGTTCATCTACGTGATGGCGCGACTTACACGGCGTTACCCGATGTACGTGCACGACGCGCCGCTCTCGGTCCTCCGAGGCTTTACGGAAGACGAACTGGTCGAGGCCGCGCGCGCGGCCGGTGTCGATCGCCCGCGGGTGGAACGGTGCTGGCCCTACCGCCTGCTGCTGACCGTCCCCGGCGGCTCGAACGGCGGTTCGTCGTGAGCCGCGCGGATGTCCTGGTGGTCGGCGGGGGCCCGGCCGGGTCGACGCTGGCGACCCTCGCGGCCGACGCCGGTGCCGACGTCGTGCTGCTCGAGCGCCGCGTGTTCCCGCGCGACAAGGTCTGCGGCGAGTTCGTCTCCGTCGAGGCCAAGGGCGTGCTCGAACGGCTCGGCGTGCTCGAGACGTTGCTCGACGCGGGCGCGACCTGGATGGAGGCGGTGCGCTTGACGAGCACGCGTGGCCGCGAGGTCGTCGCTTCGCTTCCCGAACTCCCCGCGCTCGGTCGCCCCGCGCTCGGCGTATCGCGCGCGCTCCTCGACCGGGTCCTGCTCGAACGTGCCGTGCGCGCGGGCGTGCGCGTCGTGGAGCGTGTCGAAGCGGTCGGCCCCGAGATCGAGGACGGTCGGGTTAGGGGGATGCGTGTGCGGGAGGTCGGGAAGAGCGGCAGCTCACGAACGCTGCGCGCCTCGGTGATCGTCGCGGCCGACGGACGCCGGTCGGTGCTGGTGCGTGCGCTCCATCCGGAGCTCGGTGACCCGCAGCGCACCCGACCGCGTTCCTGGTTCGGTCTCAAGATCCACCTCGACGTCGATCCCGCGCGGCTCGCGCGCAGGGTCGAGCTGCACCTCTTCGACGGCGGCTACGCCGGCCTCGGAACCATCGAGGACGGACGCGTCAACCTCTGTCTGTTGACCACCGTCGCTGCGTTGCGTGCGTGCGGTGGCGTACCCGATCGACTCCTTCGCGAGCGGATCCTGGCGAACCCGGCGGCGTACGCGGTGCTGCACGATGCCCTGCCGCTCGGGCGCTGGCAGAGCGTGGGGCCGCTGCGTTTCGGTGTGCGTCGTCCGACACGGGCCGGGGCGCTGTTCGTCGGGGACGCAGCCGGAACGATCGATCCGTTTTCCGGCGAGGGCATCGCCCACGCCGTGCGCGGGGCCGAGATGGCTTCGTCTTTCGTGGTTGCCGGTGCCGAGCGTGGCGCGCTGACCGCCGATCTCGCCGACGCGTACGACGACGCGTGGACCCGGGCTTTCGCTTCCTCGACACGACGGGCGCGGATGCTGGGCCGCACACTCGAGAATCACCGTGTGGGGAACACCGTGCTTACGATTCTCGCCGGGACCGGCACCAGGCTGTTCAGGGGTCTCGTGGCCTCGACCCGCACCGGCACGGCGGCACTCCCGCCGACCCGCTAGTCTCGGCCTTCCGACTCGAGCCAGCGCTCGCAGTCGATCGCGGCCTTGCAGCCCTCGCCCGCGGCGGTGACCGCCTGGCGGTAGACGTGGTCGTCGACGTCGCCGGAGGTGAACACCCCCGGGATCACCGTCCGCGAGCCGTTCTCGATCTTGAGATAGCCCTGCTCGTTCATCGGGAGCTGGCCCTTGAACAGCGCGGTGTTCGGGTCGTGACCGATCGCGACGAAGAACCCGGCGCACGGGATCTCGGTCGTCTCGTCGGTCTTGACGTTCTTCAATCGCACCGCGGTGACCTTCTGGCCGTCGCCGATGACCTCGTCCACGACGCTGTTCCACGCGAACTCGATCTTGTCGTGCTCGAGTGCGCGCTCGCCCATGATCTTCGACGCGCGCAGCTCCTCGCGGCGGTGCACGATCGTGACCGTCGACCCGAACTTGGTGAGAAAGAGACCCTCTTCCATCGCCGAGTCTCCGCCTCCGACAACCACGATCGGTTTCTCGCGAAAAAAGAAGCCGTCACAGGTCGCGCAGTAGCTCACGCCCTTTCCGGCGTACTCGTCCTCGCCCTTGATCCCCAGCTTTCGTGGAGAGGCGCCGGTCGCGATGATCACGGCGCGGCTCTTGAGCTCGCCCTTCTCGGTCTCGACGGTGAACGGGCGATCGCCCAAATGGACGCGGGTCGCGTCCCCGGAGATGAACTGCGTCCCGAAGCGCTCGGCCTGTTTGCGGAACATCTCCATCATCTCGGGGCCCATGACGCCCTCGGGGAAACCCGGGTAGTTCTCGACGTCGGTCGTGGTCATGAGCTGCCCCCCGGCGCCGAGCCCCTCGATCACCACCGGTTCGAGCCGCGCGCGTGCGGCGTAGATCGCCGCGGTCAGACCCGCGGGACCCGATCCGATGATCACCACGTCGTGAATCTTGTTCTCGTCGCTCACTTCTCTCTCCTGAAACCGAGCCGCGGCGCAACAATACGCGCTGTGTTCGGGTCATTCTGGCCGGGTCAAACGGTCATCCTATCAACTCGCGTCCGCGATGGCCCGCTCGTAGACCTCGACGTACGCGCGCGCCGAGCGGTCCCATGAAAAATCGGAGTCCATCCCGCGGAGCATCAGCTCCTTCCAGAGCTTACGATTCTTCCACGCGCGGAGGGCGCGGTGGAGCGTCTTGAATAGCTCGACCGGCTCGTACAGCCGGAAGACGAAGCCGTTGGCGTGCGCGGGAAACTCGTCGAGATCGACGACGGTGTCCGAGAGCCCACCTACGGCCCGGACGACAGGCACGGTACCGTAGCGCAGGCTGTAGAGCTGGTTGAGCCCGCAGGGCTCGTAACGCGACGGCATCACGAAGATGTCCGAGCCCGCCTCGATGCGGTGGGCCAGGCCCTCGTCAAAGCCGATCCGGACGGCAAGCTTCCCGGGGTGCCGGGCCTCGATCTCCAGAAGTGCGCCCTCGAAACGCGACTCCCCCGCTCCCAGGATCACCATCTGCGCACCCGTCTCGAGCAGTGGGTCGATGACCGCGAGCAGGAGATCGAGACCCTTCTGCGACGTCAGCCGGCTCACCATCCCGAACAGCGGCGTTGCCTCACGCGGGATCTCGAGACCGAGCTCCTTGCGAAGCGCCGCGCGGTTCCGTGACTTGTTCGTGAGTTTCTCCCGCGAGTACTTGAACGGGATGAGGGGGTCGGTCTCCGGGTCCCAGACCTCCATGTCGATCCCGTTGAGGATCCCGGTGAGCCGGTCGGCACGGTTGTCGATCGCGCCGCGGAGGTCTCCGCTGAACTCCTCGGAGCTGCGGATCTCCTCGGCGTAACGCGGCGAGACGGTCGTCAGGCGGTCGGCCGCCTCGATCCCGATCTTCATGAGGTTGACGTTGCCGTGGAATTCGAGCGGGCCCGTGGGGTGGTAGAGCTCCCACGGCAAACCCGACTCGGCGATCCAGTGCGGCGGCTCGATTCCCTGATAGCCGACATTGTGAAGCGTGAAGACGGTTGCCGGGTGGCTCGGCACGCCCGGGCCGGTGGACCACCGCAGCAGACCGATCAGCGGGCCGACCTGATGGTCGTGGCCGTGGACGATCTCGGGTTGCCAGTCCCCGTGGAAGATCGCGGCGTGCAGAGCGCGGCAAAACACCGACCACCGCAAACCGTTGTCGGGGAATCCCCTTCGCGTGTCGGGGTCGTCGTAGATCCCGTGCCGCCGGAACACGGGGTGATCGACCAGCAGGACGGGCGCGGGAAGCTTTTCGTCCTCGACACGAAAGACGGTCGACTCGGTCATCGATCCCTGGAAGGGAAAGGCGACGGTCGTGCGATCGACGACCCTCGCGTCCGACGGGAGCTTGTCGTCCACGACGCGGTAGCGTGGCAGCGCGCAGCGGACGTCGTGACCGAGCTCGATCAGCGACCGGGCCAGCGAGGTGACCATGTCGGCCAGACCCCCGACCTTGGCGATCGGGACGAGCTCGGTTGACGCCATCAGGACTCGCACGCCGCTATCCGTTGAAAATCGAAGCGAATTTCAGGAGGGCGTCGTCGACCGTCTTGAGCTCTTTGACCGCCTCCGCCAGCGGGACGGCCTTGAACTCCCCGTGCCGGTAGGCGGCCATCATCCCGAACTGCTTCTTGAGGACCATCTCGGCAGCGAGCACCCCGTAGCGCGAGGCCAGCCAGCGGTCGTAGGCCGTGGGCGTGCCGCCGCGCTGGGTGTGCCCGAGGGTGGCCGAGCGCGTCTCGGCTCCGGTGCGCTTCTCGATCTCCTTGGCGAGGGTATCACCGATCCCGCCGAGCTTGACGTGGCCGAAGGCGTCCGTGGTCCGGTCCTTGGTCACGGTTCCCTCGGGAAGCTCCGCTCCCTCGGCGACCACGATGATGCTGAAGTTCTTGCCCCGTTCGCGGCGCCGCACGACGGCGGCGCAGACCGCGTTGATGTCGATACTCTTCTCCGGTGTGAGAATGTAGTCCGCGCCGCCAGCTACACCCGAGTGCAGCGCGATCCACCCGGCGTGCCGCCCCATGACCTCGACGACGATGACGCGGTCGTGCGACTCGGCCGTGGTGTGCAGGCGGTCGATCGCCTCGGTGGCGATCGAGACCGCGGTATCGAAGCCGAAGGTGTAGTCGGTCCCCGACAGATCGTTGTCGATGGTCTTGGGAACGCCGACCACGGGAAAACCGGCGGCCGACAGCTTGGCCGCGACGCCGAGCGTGTCCTCGCCGCCGAGCGCGACGAGCGCGGCGAGGTTCATCGACCTGAGGTTTTCCTCGGCGCGGCGGGCGTCCTCCTCGTTCTTGTACGGGTTGGTGCGGCTGGTGCCGAGAATCGTCCCGCCCCGATGGAGGATCCCCGAGATCGATTCCAGGTCGAGCTCGATGGTGTTCTTCGCGAGCAGTCCGCGCCAGCCCTTGCGGAATCCGACGATGTTGTATCCCTCGGGGAGCAGCCGTCGAACCACCGCACGGATGACGGCGTTGAGTCCGGGCGCGTCTCCCCCTCCGGTCATGATGCCAACGGTCGGCATGCTTCCCTCCCCTGCCGGGCCCCGATGTGCCCGGGCACAGCTGCCTGTGACGAGAAATGGCGGACGATTATACTCCCGATGGGGAGGTTTCATGGCGCGAACGATCGAGTCCATCAAGAAGGTCGAGCTTCACCAGCACGTCGACGGGTCGATCCCGGTGCGCACCACCTGGGCCCTCATGAAGAAGCACGATCTCAACCCGGTCGCCACCACGCGCGAGATGCGTCGCCTGCTCCAGCTCCAGGCCGACGAGGAGGGCTCGCTGCTCGCCTATCTCGACAAGTTCCACTATCCGATGTGGATCACGCAGTTCTACGAGAATATCCTCCGGGTGACCCGCGATATTGTCGAGGAGGCCTACGCCCAGGGGGTCCGGGTGCTCGAGCTGCGATACTCCCCGGCGATCCACACCTTCGCGGGCCTGAGCCTGAGACAGGCGATCCGTGCCGTGCTCTCGGGGGCCAACCACGCCCGTCGGCGCCATCCCGATCTCGAGGTCGGCGTCATCGTGATATCGATGCGGCAGCACGGCCCTCACATCGCGAAGGTCATCGCGCGGCAGGTGGTCGCCGAGGCGCAGCATCTCCACGAGCGGACCGGCGTGGTGGGGTTCGATCTCGCGGGCGCCGAGCGGGGCAATCCGCCGAGGCTCTTTCTCGAGGCGTACGAGGTCGCGCGTCGGGGCGGTCTCGGCCTGACCGTCCACGCCGGTGAGGACGAGGGCTCGGAGAGGATCTGGGAGGCGATCGATCTGCTCGGCGCCGACCGCATCGGTCACGGGTGCTCGGCGACCTCCGACAAGAAACTGATGCGGCGGCTCGCCCGGGACGGCATCCTCGTGGAGTGCTGTCTGACGTCGAACTTCCAGACCGGCGCCGCCAGCCGTGACGAGCCACATCCCATCTATACCTTTCTCGACAAGGGGATCCCCGTCTCGGTCTGCACCGACAACACCACCGTGAGCAACACCGATCAGAATCGCGAGAACCGGCTGCTGCTCGAGCGGCTCAGCGTGAAGGAGATCGAGGCGATTCACCGCGAGGCCGCGGGGCACAGCTTTATCCGCAAGGTGCCGACCTTTCTCGATCGCCGCGGAAAAGTGGCCTTCGCGAAGTGAGCTTCGAGATCGAACCGCTTCACCGCCTGGCCGCGCTCTACGGCGTCGAGACCGCCTACGGCGATTACACGGGAGCGACGGTTCAGGCCCGGCCGGAGGCGTTGCTGGCGGTCTTGCGTGCGCTGGGTGCTCGGGTCGAGACGCTCGACGACGTGCCGCGAGCGTTGCGCGAGGCGCCAGCGGCGCGGGAAAGCGTCGCGATCGACGCCGGGCGGGCTCACCCACTCTTCGATGACGACGACAAGCGGGGCTGGGGTCTGTTCGCTCCGGCTTATGCGCTGCGGGACCGGCGGGACCTCGGTGTCGGCGACCTCTCGCACCTCGAGGCGCTCGCGCGGTGGTCCCGCGGGCTCGGCGCGGAGGTCATTGCGACGCTCCCGCTGACGGCGAGCTTTCTCGACGAGCCGTTCGAACCGAGTCCTTACGCTCCGGTGAGCCGGCGGTTCTGGAACGAGCTCTACCTCGACGGCGCGAGCGCTCCCGAGATCGAGATCTCGGAGACGGCGCGAGCGCTTGTGGCCTCCCCGGGGTTCCAGGACGAGGCGGCGCGTCTGCGCGAGTCCGAGCGGGTCGACTACGCCGGCGCGATGAAGCTCAAGCGCGGGGTGCTCGAGGCGCTCGCGAAGGCGTTCTTCGAGCATCCGCGTGAGAGCCGCATGAGCACGTTCCGGGACTTTGTCGACCAGCACCCGCGGGTCGAGGACTACGCGCGCTTTCGAGCGGTGATGGAACATCGCCGGGAGCCCTGGCGGCGCTGGCCGGCTGCGGCGCGCGACGGTGTTTTCGATGACGCCGACGTGGACGCCCCGGCGTCGCGGTACCACCTCTACGTGCAGTGGCTGATGCACGAGACCGTCCATCGGCTGGGTGACCCCGGGAAGATGGATGGCGCGCGGCTGTGCCTGGACTTTCCGCTCGGGGTCCACCCCGACGGTTACGACCTGTGGCGCGAGCGCGAGCTGTTCGCGGACGGAGTCACGGTGGGGGCCCCGCCCGACGAGTTCTTTCCCGGGGGGCAGAACTGGGGTTTTCCCCCGCTCCATCCCGAGCGCGGCCGTGCGACGGGACACCGCTATCTGCGTGAGTGTCTGCGGCACCACATGCGTCCGGCGTCGCTTCTTCGGATCGACCACGTCATGGGGCTCCACCGGTTGTTCTGGATCCCGCAAGGTTTCGACGCGAGGGACGGAGTCTACGTCCGGTATCCGGCCGACGAGCTCTACGCCCTGGTTTGCGACGAGTCCCGCCGGAACCGTTGCGCCGTCGTCGGCGAGGATCTCGGAACGGTTCCGCGCGAGGTCCGGCCGGCGCTCGCCCGTCACGGGCTCGATCGCGCCTGGGTTGCGCAGTTCGAGATGACAGCCGACGCGAACCGGCCCCTCCCCGATCCGCCCGTCGGCGCGGTGGCATCGCTCAACACCCACGATACGCCGACCTTTGCAGGCTTCTGGAGTGGGCGGGACATCGTCGAGCGCGAGCGGCTCGGGTTGCAGGGACCCTTGGCGAGCCGCGCGATGCGTGAACGCCGCGCGATGCAGAGAGAGGCGCTGTTATCCTATCTGCGACGCAGAGCTCCGATCGAGGGGGACGAGCTCGAGGCCGTCATGACGGGAACGTTGAACGTACTGGCCGAAGGAGCCGCCCATCTCGTGCTGGTCAACCTCGATGATCTCTGGTTCGAGACCGAGCCTCAGAACATTCCGGGAACGCATCGCCAACGCGCCAACTGGCGACACAGGACACGCCGCACGCTGGAAGAGATGACGACGAATCGCGACCTTGCCGAGATCCTCCGTGGCGTCGATCGACGTCGTCGCGGGAGCGCGTGACGCTGTGGCGCGTGGTAAGCGAAGTTCGGGGCAGACGGCCTGGATCACTTCCGACGACCTCTACCTGTTCAACGAGGGCAACCACTATCACCTTCACGACAAGCTCGGCGCGCACCTGACCGAGCGCGACGGTGAGAACGGAGTGCACTTCGCGGTGTGGGCGCCCAACGCCGCACGAGTCTCGGTCGTCGGGGGTTTCAACGGCTGGAACGCGGGGAGCACCTCGCTCGAGCGGATGGGCGAGTCGGGGGTGTGGTCGGGCTTCGTGGCCGGTCTGGACAAGGGCAACCTGTACAAGTACCACGTGCAGTCGCGGCTCTACGGGCTGCGCGGCGACAAGGCCGACCCGGTCGCGTTCTTCAACCAGACGCCTCCGGACACCGCGTCGGTGGTGTGGGATCTCGACCACGACTGGAGCGACGACGAGTGGATGGGTGCGCGCGAACGGCGCAATGCTCTCGACGCCCCGATTTCGGTTTACGAGGTCCACCTCGGCTCATGGATGCGGCCGATGGACGGTCGCGAGTTCTTCGGCTATCGCGAGTTCGCCGAACGGTTGACCGAGTACGTCGTCCGGATGGGCTACACCCACGTCGAGCTGATGCCCATCATGGAGCACCCGTACTACGGCTCGTGGGGATACCAGACGACGGGGTACTTCGCGCCCACCGGTCGCTACGGGACCCCCCAGGACTTCATGTACCTCGTCGATCACCTGCATCGTCACGGGGTCGGCGTGATTCTCGACTGGGTGCCATCGCACTTTCCGGGCGACGGCCACGCGCTTTCTTTTTTCGATGGGACGCATCTGTACGAGCACGCCGACCCGCGTAAGGGGTTCCATCCGGACTGGAACAGCTACATCTTCAACTACGGGCGCAACGAGGTCAGAAGCTTTTTGATCAGCAGCGCGCTGTTCTGGCTCGACCGCTACCACATCGACGGTCTGCGGGTCGATGCCGTCGCGTCGATGCTCTACCTCGACTACTCGCGGAAGGACGGCGAGTGGATCCCCAACCGCTACGGTGGCCGCGAGAACATCGAGGCCGTCGAGTTCCTGCGGCTTCTCACCCACGAGGTTCACCGTCGTCACCCCGAAGTGCGGATCATCGCCGAGGAATCGACGTCGTGGCCAATGGTCTCGGGACGAATCAAGAAGGGCGGGCTGGGTTTTGATCTCAAGTGGGACATGGGTTGGATGCACGACACGCTCGAGTACATGGCACTCGATCCGATCCACCGCAAGCACCATCACCGCAAGCTGAGCTTTCGGATGCTGTACGCGTACACCGAGAAGTTCATGCTGCCGCTGTCGCACGACGAGGTCGTCCACGGAAAGGGCTCGCTGATCGGCAAGATGCCCGGTGACCTGTGGCAGCGCTTTGCCAACCTGAGGGCGCTGCTCGGGTACATGTACGCCCAGCCCGGGAAGAAGCTGCTGTTCATGGGTGGCGACTTCGCGCAGTGGCGTGAGTGGGATCACGAGTCCGCGCTCGACTGGAAGCTGCTCGACGAACCGAGACACGAGGGCGTGCGGCGCTGTATCGAGCGTCTCAACGGGCTGTACCGCAACGAGCCGGCGCTCCACCAGAGGGACTGCGATCCGGCCGGCTTCCGGTGGGTCGAGGTCGAGGATCCCGATCAGAGTGTGGTGGCCTTTCTGCGACTCGGGAAGGCCGCGAGCGACGTCATGCTGATCGTCGCCAACTTCACGCCGGTTCCGCGGGAGGGTTACAGGCTCGGGGTGCCCCGGGCCGGCAAGTGGGCCGAGCTGTTCAACAGCGACGCGGAGGAGTACGGCGGGAGCGGCATGGGCAACATGGGCGAGGTTCGCGCGGAGAAGACGGCGAGCCACGGTCAGCCGTGCTCGGTGGCCCTCACGCTCCCGCCGCTCTCGGTCCTCTTTCTCAAACCCGCCTGACTCCACAAAGACTGTGGGCCGCGACGGCCGCGTCGCGGTACAATGGAGGCAAAAGCGGTGCGAGAGATCGAGGTGTCCCGATGCCGACCTCGCCACACATCGAACGGATCATCGAACGTCAAATGAAACTCTGGGAGGTCGGGAGGCGTCTCGCCGACGAGGGCGGAGACGCGGCCCTGGCGGCTCTTGCGCACCTCCAGGAAGGTCCGTGGGTCACGGTCTCACGACAGCTCGGCTCGGGGGGGACCGATCTGGCCCGTCGTCTGGCGGACAAGCTCGGGTGGCAGACGTTCGACCGCGAGATTCTGAGGATGATCGCCGAGGCGACCGATTCGAGACAGCAGATCCTGAAGGACCTCGACGAGCACTCCTGGCATCGTTTCCAGGACTATCTGACGTCGATGGTGGTCGGCTCGCCCACGCGATCCGGGTTCGTGATCGAGATGATTCGGGTCGTGTGGGGTCTGGCGCGCAAGGGCAACGCGGTCCTCTTGGGTCGCGGCGCGAACTGGTTTCTCGACCCGCGCTACGGGCTGCGGATTCGAGTTCTGGCGCCGATGGAAGCCCGTGAGGCGTGCCTCGTTCGCGAGCGCGGTCTGACCGCGCTCGAGGCGCGCCGGCTGATCTCGGAGAACGATGCCGAGCAGGCGGCCTTTATTCGCGAGACCTTCGCCCGCGAGATCGACGACCCGCTGGGCTACGACATCGTGCTGAACATGGGTGGAATGGACCTCGAGACCGCGACCGACGTCGCAGCC
>JBFJTV010000029.1:0-12798 GCA_041625075.1 Candidatus Polarisedimenticolaceae bacterium
CCGATCTCGTCGAGGTTCTCAAAGGCGAAGGTCCGTTCACCGTATTCGCTCCCACCGACGAGGCGTTTGCCAAGCTCCCCGAGGGAACGATCGAAGCGCTCCTGGCCGACAAGGAAGCGTTGACGAAGGTCCTCACCTACCACGTCGTGGCAGGTAAGGTGATGGCGGCGGACGTCGCGAAGATCGACTCCGCGAAGACCGTGCAGGGCCAGTCGATCACGATCGACACCTCGTCCGGCGTCAAAGTCAACAATGCGAACGTCATCATGACCGACGTCGTCGCGAGCAACGGCGTAATTCACGTGATCGACACCGTCATCCTTCCCAACTAACCGAGAATTCGCGTTCTAACGAATCAGCGTAAGGAGATATAGAAATGAAACGAGCAACGATCATCCTGGGAGCCCTGATGTTCTTTGCCTTTCCCGCCCAGGCCGGCAGCCTCGACGCGAACGTCTACGTGATTCACGGAATCAACGGCACTGACCTGGGTCTGGATGAATCACTCGCCGTCGACGTCTTCGTGGGTGGAGTCGGGTGCGCGCTGACCGGTTTCGAGTACGGTGACATCACGGATGCCATCCCGTTGCCCGCCGGAAGTTACGATATCGAGGTTCGCCTCTCCGACGGCAGTTGCGGCGGTCCACTGGCGGTGTCGGGCAGTGTCGACCTTGCTGTGCTCGAAAATGCTTCGATCATTGCCAGCCTGAACGAGCAGGGCTCTCCCACCCTGACGAAGTACACCAACGATCTGCGGGCCACCGATAACCGCCGCGGCCGTCTCGTCGTCCGTCACAATGCCGCGGCGCCTCCGGTGATCGTCCGCGTCTTCCGGAGCTTTTTCCCGCTGACGAACTGGTCGATCGACAACGGCTCGGACGCTGCACGTGATCTGTGGCCCGCGGACTATCGGGTGGTCGTTCGCGAGAACTCCCGCGGCTACGGTGGGGCCCTCGCGACGGATCCGATCCCGCTTACGATTCCCGACAACACCGCTATCTTCGTGTACGCGGTCGGCTCGGCAAAAAACGGCACCTTCACGATCCTGGCCCAAGTGTTTGAAGTTGACTGACGAACCGCTCTCCTTTCCCCTTGTGCGAGGAGCCCGTCGTGGTGGCGGGCTTCTCGTTTGTTCTCGCAGGAGTTGAAGATGAAGCTCGATGCGAAACACCGGATCCGCCAATTCCTGGTCACGGCGACCATCGCGCTCGTTGCGGCGGCGGCAGCCAACGGCGCGGAGCTCGACCGAACGATCGATCTCCAGGTTCAAGATCTTTCGCTCGCCGAGGCTCTCGACCGCGTCGCGCTCCAGAGTGGCGTGGATATCACGGTCGTCGGCAAGCACGACCTTCGGGTCTCGTGCTCGTTCTCGAATTTCCCTCTCCTGGCGGCCGTTCGAGAGGTGCTCGGCGCCGAGTCCTACGTGCTGGCCGGTCCGCGTGCTCCTCGAAACGGCCAGGGGCCACCGGTGTTGACCGTGATTCTCGGCGATGACGGGCTTCCGGCAGGGAATAGGGTTCCCGGTCGCGAATCCACTCCGAGCAAACAGGGTATGGACCTGGCCAGGGACCTCGACTCTCCGGCGGACGTGGGCACTCTCGTCGAGATGCTCCGTGCGCAGAATCCCGATCTGGGCGAGAAGCTCGACGATCTCATCACGAACGGGTCTCCGGACGAGAAAGCCGAGATCGTCGCGATGCTCGAGGAATCGGGGCAAGAGGCGATCCGAATGATCCTTGCGGCCTACGAGGAACCGCCGGTCGAGCGGTAGCCGCGACGAGACTCCCCGGTTGTGGGTAGCTCAGGTCCAGCCGACCGTTGTACCCTTCGCCGCAGGATCCCAAAGTCGGAGGACGTGATGACCAGAGCGGAAACGCTCGGAGGGCCTCGCAGCTCGATCATGGCTCTGGTTGTGGTCGCAGTAGTGGCTGGCTTCACGCAGAACACGTCGGCCGCAGGTTGGATGGCGGGTGCAAGCGTCGGACAAGCCAAGATCGGCGACTACGAGCTCGAGGCCGAGGCCGATGCCTCGCTCGACGACGAGGATACCGGCTGGCGCGTTTTTGGAGGCTATCAGGTCAGCTACTTTGGCGCGACGGTCGGCTATGTCGACCTCGGCGCCCTCACCGCCGCTGGAACCGATTTCGGAGGCTTTGTCGATCGGATCGAGGCCGATGGCTGGGACCTTCAGGCGATCGGTTTTCTTCCGCTCGGAAAGAACAAGCGATTCCACCTCTTTGGAAACGTCGGGTTGATCCGCTGGGAACAGAGGGTTACCTACCGCGATGCCTCCGGCGCCTTCAAGGCGAGCCCCACGGGAACGAGCCCCGCCTTCGGCATCGGCTTTGACGCGCTGTTCGGGGGAACCCGGGCCCTGGCGCTCAACATCAACTGGACGCGCTACCTGGATGTCGGCGATGTCGAGGTGTCGGGCCACGAGAACGACCGCGACCTGATCGGGATCGGAGTCGCGTATCGCTTCGGTCTCTGATCGGCGCATCGCTGACGAACTCGAGCGAGAGTAGACGCGACAGGATCAGTTGCCGACGGCAACGAGCCTGCGGGTCGTTCGAACAAACAGCGTTCCCTCGGAGACCGCGGGCGTCGCCATCACCGGCTCGTTCATCTCGTTGACCGCGAGCTCGCGGTACTCCGGTCCCGCCTCGATCGCATAGACCTGGCCTTCCTCGGTCGAGATGAACAGCGTCCCGTTGGCCGCCACCGGCGAGGCGGTGAACGTGCCTCCCTGGGAGAAGCGAGTCTTGTAGATCGCCGCCCCCGTACCCGCATCGTAGGCGACCATCCGGCCATTGTGGTGGACAACGTACAGAAGACCGCGATAGAGCAGCGGTGTGGGCATGTAAGCGCCGCCGCGGTTATGGCTCCAGGCGAGAGACTCATGATCCTTGCCGGGCTCGACGTCGAGGCGGCCGCGCGCTTCGGGACGCACGGCGTAGATCGGCTTGATCGGGGCATAGCCGGCGGAGACGTAAACGACCCCGTCACCGGTGACCGGCGTTGCGATCACCAGCTCCGAGTTGGGCGCGAGACTCCAGAGCTCATCTCCCGTCGCCGGGTCGTAACCGCGGATCGTCGCGGCGTTGACGACGAGGACGTCGCCGTTCTTGTTACGTGCCACGGTCGGGGTGGCCCAGGACGGCGGCACGTCGCGATCGACCCTCCAGACTTGCTTGCCGGTGTCGAGCTCCCAGGCGGCGAGAAACGGATCTTCGTAGATATCGACCTGGAGAATGACCTTGCCGTCGTGGATGATCGGAGAGCTCGCAAAGCCCCAGTGCGTTCCGGCGTCGTTCGGCGAGCTGGCGTTCAACCCGCCGAGGTCGTGCTTCCATTTCACGTTGCCGTCGAGATCGAGACAGGCGAGACCCGCGGTCGGAAAGACGACCACGATGTGCTCGCCGTCGGTGACCGGGGTCGAGTTGGCCTGCGACGCCTTGAAGTGTCGCCGGGTCAACGGCACGCCGCGACCCACCTCCGCGTCCCACAAGAGATTCCCGGTTCTCTTGTCGAACGCCATCACCCTCCAACTGTGCTCGACGTCCTCGACGACGGGGTCCCCCGCGCCGGTCAGTCCCGTACGGACGTCCTGCTCGATGCCCTCGGCCACGGCCGTGGTCACGAAGACTCGATCTCCCCAGACGATCGGGCTCGAGTTCCCGAGACCGGGAAGATCGACCTTCCAGCGGATGGCTGTGCCCGATTCGACGTCCCACGACGACGGGACTTCCGCGCCGTCGCTGAAGCCGCTCGCGTGGCTTCCGCGGAACTGCGGCCAGTGGCGTCCCTCGGCGCCGCCTTCGGTGGCGTCCGGAGCCTCGTAATCGTAGGCGAGGGCTCCGAGCGGTTCCGCGATGCTGTGTCGCATTCTCAATGGTTGCTCGTCGCCACGCCAAATCGTCAACGACTCGACGCTTCCGAGCCTCCCCCAGAACGCTGCCTCGACCGTGCCGTCCGCGGAGCGGAACTCACGTTCGCCCGACGCGATCAAGTCGACCGGAGCCGTGTCGCCGATCGAGACCCGGAGACCGCTCCCGGTTGCGGTCACGCGCGCGCGGACGTCGCCACCGGTGCTCTCGTCCCACGTCTCGAAGACCCCCGCAAACGCGGCGAGCTGATCGGCCGTGTACGACGGCGGCTCGGGGTCGGAACGTGTCGTCGCGCGGTCGAGTAACTCGCGAAATCCCTGCGGGAGATCCTCGCGGGCGCGGAGGTTTTTGACGGTCGACTCGTACAACGGGCCGCCTTCGACCGCAGCCTCCGCGACACCGATCAGACCCGCTTGAACCGCGATCTCGAACGCCTCGTCGCGCTGGTCGGCGCCGGCGGCGAGCAACACCATCGCAACGCCCGGCTTCCCTCGCATCCTTGCGAGATCGAAGGCGCTCGAGTTGAAGAACAACTCGCGGTGATCGACGTCCGCGCCGGCCTCGATGAGGTACTCGACCACCTCGACGTGCCCGTTCTCGGCTGCCTTCATCAGCGGTGTCGCGTCGTAGCGGTCGCCGGCATCGACCGGGGTCCCGGCATCTTCAATGAGGCGCCGCACTTCGTCGAGGTCGCCCTCGCGGGCGGCGGCGTGCAGCGCCAGCGCCTCAGTGGCGGGCAACGCCGAGAGCTTGTCCTCGGCGGTGCGGTGAGGAGCGCAGGCGATGCTGACGGTTGCGAGCAACACAAGCGTGGCCAGACGACGCACCCTGTTGATCATCCGTTGATTCTACCCCCTGCCGGGCGCCCGGCTGGGGCCGACCTGGATCTCCTCAGCCGCATGATTAACGCGCACCTCCCAAAAACAGGAGGTTTAGGGACGGCCAAGAGTCCCGGCTAGTCGCGGGACATGAAGATACGCAGGACGTACCAGAACAGCAGAGCGACCGAGGCGAACAGCTGCAGGGCGGCGCCGACGTAGCGATCTTCGGGAAAGCGGTGCAGCACGTTGGACGTGTCGTAGAGAATCGCCGCCCCGGCGAGACCGACCATCCCGACCGAGAACCACATGCCGAGATCGAACTTGAAGATCACGGCCCCGACGATCGCGACGAGGGCGAGGATCATGCCCCAGCGGAGGAGCCCGCCGAGGAAGGAGAAGTCCTTCCGCGTCCAGAACGCGATCCCGGTCAAGACCGCGAAGCCGACCAGCGTGACCGCCGCGGCGTTCTCGATGACACCGCCATCCGCGTAGTACTGCGCGATGTAAAGCAGCGGCACGAAGATGATCGATTCGGCAACGACGAACCCGGCCAGCGCTGTGTACTGTGCCCCCATCGACTTGGCCGTGAAGGCCGCGCGGCTGGCAAGCCAACTCACGATCACGAAGCCGCCGAGGACAAGCAGCCAGTTGACACCCAGCATGGCCTCGGCCATCGGCTTGGCGATCCCGCTCGTGAAGTAGAAAACCTCGAGGAGCACGAACCCGAGGATCGCCCCGAGGAGGTGGCTGTAGGTACGGACGATAAAGGTCGACCGGGCGTTGACACCCAGGGCCTCGACCGGCAACGTCATCTGACCCTGATACTGGCTCACGTGGCACCTCCTTAGGTGATTCCTGTTGGATGAGATTCTAGCCGCTCTTTGTCAAGGTGTCCCACTTCACACGATTCGTGCAGCCCGCATCCAATTCTTTGAACGGACGGGAGATTCCCGTAGAATCGGCGCAACGCAATTTCCCGAACTGCGTGCGGATCTCGGTCATCGTCATCGGCCGGTGCCTCTTCTACCCCGCCCCCCTCCAGCCTACAGTCCTCGCATCCACTCCTCGCGCAGAGGAACGTCACCGGCGAGCGCGGCGTCGAGAACACCGACCAGACGATCCCGATCGCGCGGCAGGCGCCCCGAGAGCGGGAGGTAGTTTGATGCATGGTTGGTCCTGAAGATCGCGTCACGCGGTGCGGTCTCGGCGATGAAGGTCCGGGTCTCGCGCAGCAACCCCTCGACACCGGGCATCTCGAAACGCCCGGACTCCTCGAGCCTGGCGATCGGCATTCCGGGGATCACGGTCAGCGTCAGTAACGACACGAACCGCGGGTCCATCGCGGTGGCGAGCCGCGCCGACGCCGACGCGTGCTCGTCGCTCCGCTCGACCCCACCGACGCCCAGGAGAAAAATCACGGAGAGCTTCATCCCGGCGTCGTGCGCCCGACGCGCGGCCTCCGCGTGGTCGGCGAAATCCGCACCCTTGACGATTCGCTTGAGAGTGGTGTCGTCCCCCGATTCGGGACCGATGTAGAGCATGCTCAGACCCAGCTCGCGTAACCGCCGGAGCTCGTCCACCGATTTCTCGAGGAGATTCATCGCGGTCGCGTAGGCACTCACCCGGCGCAGACGAGGGAAGGTCTCACGACAGGTCTCGAGAATCGGCTCCCACGTTTCGAGGTCCATGACGAGAGCGTCGCCGTCCGCCACGAAGACCTTATCCACACGAGCCCCGAAGGTCTCGCCGGCGACTTTCACGTCCTCGAGGGTCTCGTCGAGATCCCGCACGCGGAACTTCTTGTCCTGGTACATCGCGCAGTAGGTGCACACGTTCCACGAACACCCGATGGTCGCCTGCAGGATGTACGAGTTGGCCTCGCTGGGCGGGCGGTAGAGCGTTCCCTCGTAGCGCATGGTTCTATTGTACGACCGCCCGTCGCCCGGGGTGCGAAAGCGGTTTCGCACCTTGGTCATGATGGCGAAGCCGATTGCACGGAATCCTCTCCGAAATTGTTGACTCGTCTAGACGACGGCCTAGGCACGGCGGTTGCTCTCCCCTGTTGCACCACCGCCTGAGGAGTCCGCGATGCGACCCGTCCAGACCCAAACATGCCGGCCGTCGTCGAGGCCGGGGCAGGGTCTCGCCGTCAACGACATCCACTCGCGTCTCAACGCGACGACCGTAGAAAACGTCGTGCCCATCGACTCGCTGGCGACCCTGCAGGAGACCCTCTGCTCCGCGGCACTCGCCGGCAAGGCCGTATCGGTCGCCGGTGGAAGACATGCGATGGGGGGTCAGCAGTTCGGCGGAGGGACGATCCTACTGGACATGCGACCGATGGACCGTGTTCTGAGTCTCGACAACCGGGCGGGTACGGTCGAGGTCGAGGCCGGGGCGACGTGGCCGGCGTTGATCGAGTCCTTGATCGAGATCCAGACGGGAAGCCCGCGTCAATGGGGGATCGCACAGAAACAGACGGGGGCCGATCGTTTGACTCTCGGCGGCGCGGTCGCGGCGAATATTCACGGGCGTGGCCTGGCCATGAAACCGCTGGTTGGGGACATCGAGACGCTGAGGATCGTCGATGCCTCCGGAGAGCTCGTAACCTGCAACAGAACCGACAACCCGGAGCTCTTTCGCCTGGTCGTCGGCGGCTACGGTCTGTTCGGGGTGGTGTACTCGGTGACGCTCCGACTCGCCCCGCGACGGAAGGTTCGCCGCGTCGTCGAGATCGGGGATACCGGCCGTCTCATGAGCGCATTCGAACGACGGGTCCAGGACGGCTATCTTTACGGCGACTTCCAGTTCTGCACGGATGCGTCGTCGTCGGACTTCCTTCGCAAGGGTGTGTTCTCCTGCTACAACCCGGTTGACGACAACACACTGATCCGAGGAGACCAGCTCCAGCTCGCCGAATCGGACTGGTCCGACCTCGTCTGGCTCGCGCACTTCGACAAGGCGGAGGCCTACCGCCGGTACGTCGCGCACTATCGCGCGACCGACGGGCAGGTCTACTGGTCCGATACTCACCAGCTCGCGCCCTATCTCGACGACTATCATCGTGAGCTCGACAGGAGAATCGGAGCGGCGCATCCCGCGAGCGAGATGATCAGCGAGGTCTATGTCCCCCGCGAGGCGTTCACGATCATGATGGAGCGCATGCGCGACGACTTTCTGCGCAACCGGGTCGATCTGATCTACGGCACGGTACGAGCGATCGAGAAGGACGACGAGACGTTTCTGCCGTGGGCAAGGGAGCGCTGGGCCTGCATCGTGTTCAACCTGCACGTCGAGCACACCCCTGAAGAGATCGCTCGCAACGCGGCGAGCTTCCGACGGTTGATCGACATGGCCTCGGATCTCGGCGGGACGTACTACCTGACCTACCACCGCTACGCCACGCGTGAGCAGGTGGAGCGATGCCACCCCGAGATCGGCGAGTTCCTCGCCCTTAAACGACGTTACGATCCCGATGAACGCTTCCAGAGTGACTGGTACCGTCACCTGCACGACATGATCGGTGCCTGACCCCGAAACATGAACGAGTTACTTCGTCTGCAGCGGAAAGAGCGCGGCGAGTAGATCGTCGGTGCGACCGCGCCAGGACATCCACCCGTAACCCTCGGGGATCTCGCCCCCCGCCGGACGGTAGCCGCGCTCGCGTAGAAGCGTCCAGATATTGCGGCTCTCAACGGCGCGATCCCACGCCTCGTGGGGCGAGCGGATGTGATACGTTCCCCACTCCATGTAAATGACGAAGGGTCGCTCGTCGGCGCTCGCAACAATCGGTTCGATGTCCGAGACCTGCAGCGTCGATCCCTGGCTACCTACGCGCGCGAACAGCTCGGGGTGGTTGAACGTTGTAAAGACGGCAACGTTCGCACCGCGTCCCGCACCAACGTTGGCGCGTGCCACCGGATCGGCGATCGTGGGGTAGCTCAGATCGACCAGCGGTACGAGTTCCTTGACGATCATCTCGGCGTAAACCTCGTACGGGAAGAAATCGCCGCCGGGATTCTCCTCGTCGGGCAACACGAAGATGGCGATCACCGGCTCGATCCGGTCACCAATCAACTGGTCGAGAGCGTTTTTGAAGTCGCCCTCCTCGAGGGCGGTCTTCCCGCCGTGGACGTACACGACCGGGTATCGCCGGTCGGCACCCGCGTCGTAGCCCGCGGGAAGATAGACCTGAGCCTTCCGTTTCTGACCCTCCTTGACCTCGCTCTCCCACTCCACGGTTTCCATCGTGCCCCGGCGCGAGCTCTCGGCCTCGCCGAGATGATCGGGAGGGCGCCATGCCGGCATGGCGAGCCACGACACGTCGCCGAAGAGCCCTTTTCCTGGAGCCGGGTTCAGTGGGTCGGGGATCGGATCTTCGTAGTTGATGATAAAGCCGTAGGTCACCGCCGCGTTTGGCTCGAGGCGCGACGAGTAGTAATAGAAGTCGGTGCCGTCGACGCGGGTCATCGGGTCTTCCCGGCGGAAGCCGATCATGTCACCGACGATTCCAACGTCCTCGGCCTCGCCGCGATAGACGAAGTGGACCGCACCGGTGGGCTCGATGATCGGAAACAAGCTCTGCTCCTCGAGGAACGCATCGATGATCGCGTTCCTGTCTTCGGCCGTCTCGAGCGCGGCGAGAAACTCGGTAAACCCCCCCGCGCCTCCGGTCGTCGCGGCCACGGCGGTGGGAGCGGCGATGGCGCCGCCGGCGCTCAGATCGATCCGCGCTAGCCTCGCCATGCTCCGCGCAAAGAGATGCCCCTCGGCAAAGGCGACCTCGGACCACGAGTGCTCTTCGAACAGATCGAGACGCGCGACCTCCTGGTAGCCCTCGGGAGACGCCTTGGCCACGTGCAGCGTGCCCGGCTTGGTGATCATCACGAGATGATCGCCGACGATCGTCGGGAAACCGTCACCGGGATCGCGCGAACGCCACTTGAGATCACCGGTTGCCGCGTCGATACAGACGAAGATCCGACCCGACATCCCGTAGATGTGGCCGTCGTGGTACACCGGCATGACGTAACTGCTTTTCAACGAGTTGCCCGACCACACCTCTTCGACGCTGTAGACGCCGTCGTTGTTCTTCGAGACGTCGAGCATGATCGACGAGTCGATCTTGTTCATGACGAAGATGCGGTTCTCGCCGGCGTGGAGCGGGACGATCGTCATCCCGCCCATGCCGCGCTCGTCCCCCTGGTGCTCGTAGCTCCACAGCACCGTGCCGGTCGTAGGGTCGAGACCGGCGATGGTCTTGGCTCCCGCGGCAAGCACCTGACGTTCGTTTTCGATCACCGCTTCGACGGGTGAGTGGTATTCGATGTGGTCATCTCCGACGGTCCACAGCACTTTGCCGTCGTCGGGGTTGAAACCGGCGATGGCCTTGCCCTCGCCCGCACCGATCTCCACGACCAGCACCCCGCCCGCGAGCAGGGGCGACGTCGTGAACCCGTAGTACGGCTTCTCGGAACCGTGGTCGTCGACGAGGTGGGTTGCCCATATCTCCTTACCCGTCCGGGCATCGAGGGCGAAGAGTTGGCCCCAGGCGCCCAAGCCGTAGACGCGCCCCCCGGCAATCAGCGGGGTCGAGATCGGGCCGTCGTGGGAGCCGTCGTGACCCTTGTAGGTCTCGCCGATTGTGTAGCGCCACTTCTCCTCGCCCGACCCGGCATCGAAGGCGGCCATGACGTCGTTCTCACCGGCCGCGAACATCGTGACCACACGGCCATCGACGACGGCGATGCCGGAGTAACCGCTACCGAGCTCACGGCTCCATCCGACCGACAGCGCTGCGTCATTCCCGTTGAACAGGGCCACGTCGCGCACCGAGCCGTCAAAGCTCGGCCCGCGCAGACCGGGCCACTCCGTGGCGAGAGCGATGCCGCTCGAGAAGACGGCGAGCACACCAAAGACCGTTAGTGGGCGTACTGTAGGGCGAAACATGCGGACCTCCCTGACGGTAAGCGGTCCGCTATTCTACTCATCAGGGGCGCGGTTCAGCACGTCGTCGCGATCGAACTGCTTTTCAGGTCCTCGTGCCACGATCAGGGGTAGCCGACGACGAAGGTGCCACCGTAGTACGGACCGGAGACCCCGTAGGGGTGGCCGTAGTAAGGACCCGCGACGCCGACGCCGACGTAGACGTTGCCGCCCGAGCAGCTCAGCGTGGTCAGGAGGATCGATAGCACGGCGGCCAGGAGAACGAGCCGGGCGATCGTCTTGATGCGTGATTTGGTCATGACCCCTCCCAGTACTGCAGCGCCACCGCGGCGCCTGCGGGATCGAGAACGATCGCGACGGTACCCTGCCGGACATCCTTACGGGGTTCGAGGAGGACCGTGCCTCCAAGATCTTCGACCCGGTCGGCCAGCGCCGCGGGATCCTCGACGCGAACGTAGGGAAGCCAGTGCGCGCGGATCTCTTCCTTGGGTCGTGGGATCACGCCGGCGCGCGGATCGTCGTTCCGCGCGAAGTAGACGTACTCGGTATTCTCGAGGATGACCTTCTTGGCAATGTCGAAACCGACGAGATCGCGATAGAACTCGGACGATGCCTCGACGTCTCCCGTCCACAGCTCGGTCCACATCCAGTCTCCGCGCCACGGTTTCTTGTCCGGGTAGCCCGCCTCGGTTCGCAGAAACGAGACGACTGCACCTTGCGGGTCGCTGACGACGGCGATGGTCCCGAGGTCGTCGATATCGGTGGGCTCGAGATGGGTCTCTCCACCGGCAAGCTCCGTCATCTGGACTGCCTGACCGACGTCGGCGACCGACAGCATGCTGACCCACTGCGACTGGTTGCTGTCGGGTTCGACATCGGTCATGTCCACGATTCCTCCGATCGGACGACCGCGGTGCTTGATGAGGAAGTAGTCCGGATCGCTCGTCTCTTCGTAGCTCCACCCGAGGAGCTCGCTGTAAAACGTCTTGACGCCATCGACGTCCTCGGTCAGGAGGTCGTACCAGACGAACTTCCCGTGTGTGGGCGTCAAGGCCGCGTCGGTCGCGACCGCGGGGCCGGCCTGCCGGGTCGCGCACCCGGCGAGAACCGCCACGGCGATCAGGAAGGCGGCGAAGCAAACCCTTGTTTTGCTCAAGGTGATCCTCCTGCAAAGATGTTGGGACGAGCGGTCATCCTACCACGTGCCGCGCGCCGACCTCGCCGGGACACAGGCCTCACTTCGACAGACGCATCGACTCGTCTTGCTCGCCATTGAGATAGAGACCGACGATCCGATCGACCGACCCCGTCGCCCCGCGCGCGAACTTCACCTTGAAGAAGTCGACGTCCTTGAGCACGAAGGTGTCGTCCGAAAGGGCGTACAGCGGGCGCGGCGCGGCCGTGCTCGCTCCCTCGCGGCTGTAGAACAACACACCGTCGTGAAGCTCGACGCGACGCGGGCCGTAAGTGCCCTCGTACTCCTGCAGGACCGTGTCGGCGACATCGCGGGGCTTGACCACCGCGCCGACCCAGGCGAACCTCCACTCCAGCTCGTCGCGTTGCTCCGCATCGGGACCGACGTGCTCCAGACCTTCCCGGAAGACCCGGTAAGCGGCCTCGTAATCGTCGCGCGCGACGTGGGCCTGCGCCAGGCGCACGTAGCCCTCTGCCCAGGCCGGGTTCTCGTCGAGCGTGTGGCGGTAGAGCTCTGCCGCCTCGTCGAGGCAATCGAGACCGTAGAGATCGCGGCCCGCCTGACCCATGAACGCGATCTCGCGTGGGAACCACAGGCCGACTCCCGTGTCGTCCGCCGACCGGTAGTACTCGAGCCCGGCGGCCAGTCCTTCAGAGGTGACGACATCGACGAACCGGTGCCGTGCCGACGTGTACGGTTCGTAGCCGAGAAACCCCCAGGGCGAGTACCGGTCGCCGATCAACAACTCGGTCAGCGCCGGCGCGGCGTTTTCGAGACGACCCGAGTTCCCGAGCAAGATCACCGCGAGCCCGCGGTCCGGAAACGCGACGTGGTAGTTCGCCGATCCGTTGTCACGACCCGTGTGGAAGATCGCGGGGCCGTGCTCCGTTTCGACGTGACCCCAACCGAGGTTCCAGTGCGTCCGGCGGGCCGCGTCGGGGGGAAGAGC
>JBFJTV010000030.1:0-12622 GCA_041625075.1 Candidatus Polarisedimenticolaceae bacterium
CTTCGCCGGGCGGTACGCCGCCGTCTTCCCGAGGAGGTGCTCCGCCGCCGCAAACGCGGTTTCAACATTCCGTTCTCGCGCTGGCTGCTTCACGGTCTCGGCGACCGGCTCCGCGAGCGGTTCTCCCCCGAACGGATTCGCGAGCGCGGCCTGCTGTCGCCCGAGGGCGTGTCGGCCCTGCTCGACGAGCACCTCGACCGGCGGGCCGATCACCGGAAGCCGTTGTTCACGCTTCTTGCCCTGGATATGTGGTGCGACCGCACCTACGGTGTGGGCTCCCACGTCCCGCTCGAGTCCGAACCCGTTTCCCCCAAGAAAGCCGCGGTACCCTCTTCGCTCAGCGCACCCGTAGCCGCTTCGCCTGGCTGTACGGAAACACGTCCATGATCTCTCCGGCACCGTGACGCAGCTGGAGCTCTTTCCAGAACGCCGCGGTGAACAGAGCGCTGTGGTAGCGGTCGAACACGACCTTCAGCTCTCCGGTCAGCCCGAGAAACTGCTCGAACTCCTCCGGGAAGATGTCGTCCTCTCCGACCGTGAACCACGGCTCCGAGGCCAGCTCCTCTTCGGCGTTTCTCGGCGCCGGTAGCTTTCTGAAGTTGCAATCGCTGAGAAGACAGAGCTCGTCGTAGTCGTAAAACACCACGCGGCCGTGCCGGGTCACGCCGAAGTTCTTGAGAAGAAAGTCTCCGGGGAAGATATTTGCAGCCGCGAGGTCCTTGATTGCGTATCCGTAGTCGATGACGGCATCTCGCGCCGCTCGGGGCCCCGCGGTTTGAAGATAGAGGTTGAGCGGCGTCAGCTTTCTCTCCGCATAAAGATGACGGATCGATACGTAGGCGTCGCCGATCTCGACGCTGCTCGCGGCCTCGTTCGCCAGCTCGTCGAGCAGCTCCGGCGTGAAACGGTCCCGGCGAAAGAGCAGATGCTCGAACTCCTGGGCGTCCACCAGCCGCCCGACGCGGTCGCGCTTGAACACCAGGCGGTATCGTTCCATGACTTTCTGGCGGGTCGTCGTTTTCGGAAAATCGAACTGATCGCGGATGACCTTGAACACCATGTCGTAGAACGGCAACGTGAACACCAGCATGACCATCCCGCGGTCGCCTTCCGCGATACGAAACCGATCGCCCGAAGGCTCGAGATGGCGCCGGAGGCTACGGTACAGCTCGGTCTTGCCGTGACGGTTGAAACCGAGCGAGATGTAGATCTCGGCGACGGGCTTGAGAGGCATGATCGCCTTCAGAAAAACGACGAGCTCGCGGGGGCAGTCGGCGATCACGAGAAAGTACGAGCGAGCGAAACTGAACAGGATGCTGACTTCAGACTGCGTGAGCAGCGCCGCATCCACAAACACCCCACTCTCCTCGTGGAGCAGCGCGAGGACCAGCGGAACGATCTGGTTGCCGGTTCTGATCCTGCCGATTATGTAGGCACCCTTGTTCCGATAGAACACGGAGGGGAGCGTCTCGATCGCATCGATCCGGCTCGTGCCGAGGAGCGCGTCGAGGTAAGCATCGACACGGTCTGCGATGAGGGTGGCGTCGCGGTCGACGTTCTCGTAATCGACGCTGAGGCGATAATCTTCGAGCACCGCTGCCATGAGATCGCGGGTGCCGGTGCGACCCGTGTAGTGCTTGCACGGTGAGGGCGTCTCGGAAAGCCGTTCGAGCGGTGACTGGCTCGAAACAAACTCGATCTCCGGGCTGACCCCGACCGTCGAGAAGATCCGCCGGGTGATCGAATTGTAGAAGGTCTCGGCAAGCTCCAGATTCGGATCATTTTTGATGCGGGCCGCATAGGCGGCCTTCATCGACTTCCACAGGTCGAGATTCGTGACCTCGTCGCCGAGGAGCTTGCGAACCGTTCCGACGATCTGGGTGAGACTGTGCGGATAGAGTTCCAGACGTTCGGTCGCGTCGCTCTGCGCTCCGTGCCAGTCGCGGTTCTCGAACCGCCGCCGCGCTCTCGTGGTGATCTCGTTGAACCCGGCCTGAAAGCCGCACAGGGCCGCAAAGATCGCCTCCGCCGCACGATCGGCCAGCACGTCGCTTGTCGTGGATTCTTTCGCCATGAAGGGGGCTCATTATAGAGGCCCCGGCTCTTTCAGAAAGCCCGAAGCAGACGCCCGGCGCCCCGTCCGGGATAACGCCGCGAGTTGGCTCCGGGATACGCATATCCGTTGAGAAAGATGCGGCGGGGGGCGTCCGAGAGGTTGGGTGTGCTGCGGTGCACCGTGTAAGGGCCGAACATCAGGACGTCGCCCGGATCCATGGTGGCGCTGACCGCCCCGCGATCGTCGAGATCCAGGGGGAGGGCACCGTCAGCGGGTAGACCGAGGTGGCCGAGGCGGCAGCTACCCGGGATGAGACACAACGGACCGTTGTCCTTGGTCGCGGGATCGATCGCGATGACCGTCTGGACGTAGCTGCCGCGCCCGTTGACATCCCGCCAGCGGCCCCCACCGTATCGCCGGTGCGTGCTGTCCTGGTGCCAGGGAAACTCGACGTTGTCGCCGGGGAGCTTGAAGTGCGCCTGGTTGATCAGCTGGTTCATCTCGTTCGCGCCCAGAAGCTGCGCAGCAGGGCTCACAAGACGCGGGTCCTCGCCGTACTCGAGCAAGACGGGCTCCGCCGCGCCGCACCACACGACGCGGTGGATTCGAACGCGGGTGCTCCCTCCGGGCTCATCGACTTCCTCCAGGACGAATCTCGAGCCCCGATGCATCTGCGTCGTCCGTAGTCGTATGGCCGTCTCCTCGAGCCGGCGGAAGGCGGACTTCATCTCGCCGATCTCGTCGGGAGAGAAGACGCTCCGCCGGATCACGAAGCCGTCTTCGAAGAAGCCGCGAACCTCACCGTCGCTGAGCGGATACATCGTCACCGTTTCCAAAGCCCCCGGAGAGAACATAAGCGAAGGCGGCTGCGATGCACGGGAGGCCCCGGACGGCCGGGGAATCCGGTGGCCGCGCGTGATATTCTCAGGCCATTCGCGGGATCGCAGGTTCGTGAAAGATCCGCCGGAGGATTGATGGGGGATCCGAACACCATCTTTGACGGCCGGTCCGTTCTGATCACGGGGGGGACCGGTTCCTTCGGGAGAGAGCTGACGTCCCTCCTGCTGCGCGAGTCGAAGGCGGCGCGCGTCATCGTGTTCAGCAGAGACGAGCTCAAGCAATCCGAGATGGAGCAGCTCTACGACGAAGACGACCGTTTTCGTCTGTTTCTGGGCGACGTTCGCGACCGCGAGCGTCTCTATCGCGCGTTTGACGGTGTGGACATCGTCGTCCACGCCGCAGCGCTCAAGAGGATTCCCGGGGCGGAGTA
This sequence comes from Candidatus Polarisedimenticolaceae bacterium, assembly GCA_041625075.1. Taxonomy (GTDB): domain Bacteria; phylum Acidobacteriota; class Polarisedimenticolia; order Polarisedimenticolales; family Polarisedimenticolaceae; genus JBFJTV01. The sequence goes on from JBFJTV010000030.1 coordinate 3,327, forward strand.
CAACGCGTTCGAGTTCGTCAAGACAAACGTCATCGGCGCCGAGAACATCATCGATGCTGCGATCGATCGCGGTGTGGGCCGCGTCGTGGCGTTGAGCACCGACAAGGCCTCGAGCCCGGTCAACCTCTACGGGGCGACGAAGCTGGTCAGCGACAAGCTGTTCGTGGCCGGCAACGCCTACGTCGGCGCCAAGAACACGCGGCTCGCCGTCGTCCGTTACGGTAACGTGCTCGGAAGCCGTGGCAGCGTCGTTCCGATGCTCCGCGGTCTGCGGCCAGGCGGCACCTTTCGGTTGACCGACGAGCGGATGACGCGGTTCTGGATCACGCTCGGGCAGGCCGCCAGGTTCGTCATGCAGTCGATCGCCCAGATGGTCGGCGGTGAGATCTTCGTCCCCAAGATCCCCAGCATGAAGCTGACCGATATGATCGCCGCCCTGGCCCCCGACGCCAAGATCGAGATCACCGGCATCCGACCGGGCGAAAAGCTGCACGAGGAGATGATCAGCGAGCACGAGGCCAGACGCACCGTGGAGCGGGGTGATCACTACGTCATCTGTCCCGAGATCGTGTGGTCCGGAAAGCGATCGGTGGACGGCACGGCGGTGCCCGCCGGCTTCCGGTTCAGCAGCGATCAGAACGCCGTCTGGCTCGACGGGGAAGGTCTGGTGGCTCTCCTGGATGACTGAGCGAGAATCCCTGCCGTACGGAAAGCAATGGCTGGACGACGACGACGTCGCGGCCGTCGCGGCCGTCCTGCGAGGAGACTGGCTCACGACCGGTCCCCTCGTGGAGGAGTTCGAGACGGTGCTCGCCGCGCGAGCCGGTACCCGGCACGCCACCGCCGTCAGCTCCGGCACGGCCGCCCTCCACGCCGCGTACTTTGCCGCGGGACTCGGCAAGAACGACGAGATCGTGGTTCCCGCGCTGACGTTCGTCTCCACGGCGAGCTGCGCGCTTCACCTCGGCGCCGGTGTGCGGTTCGCGGATGTCGATTCCCGTACGGGCACCATCGACCCCGGTTCGATGGAACAAGCGATCGGACCGGCGACCCGGTTCGTCGTGCCGGTGGACTACGCCGGCCACCCGGCCGACTACGAGGCGATCCGGGCCGTGACCGATCGCCGCGGCGTGCGTGTGGTGGCCGACGGCGCCCATTCGTTCGGCGCTTCCTATCACGGCAAGCCTGCGAGCACCCTGTCCGATGCGACGGCGACCAGCTTTCACCCCGTCAAGCCGATCACGACCGGGGAGGGCGGGGCGGTGCTGACCGATCACGACGATTGGCACGACCGCGCCTGTCTCTTTCGCGACCACGGCATCGTTCGCGATCCCGCACGTCATCGGACCGCGGGGGGCGCGTGGTACTACGAAGTGCAGGCTCTCGGTTTGAATTACCGTCTGCCGGATATCCTCTGCGCCCTCGGTCTGAGCCAGCTCAGAAAGCTCGATTCGTTTCTGACGCGTCGGCGGGAGATCGCGACGATGTACTCGGCGGGGCTCGGGGACGCTCGCGGGATCGAGTTGCCGGCGGTGGAAGAGAGGGTCGAGCCCGGCTGGCATCTCTACGTCATTCGCGTGGGCGAGGCATCGCGTCGGGAGCGCGTCTTCGATTTCCTCCGTCGGGAGGGTCTCGGCGTCCAGCTGCACTACACGCCGGTGCATCTCCACCCGCTGTACCAGGATCTCGGGTACGGGACGGGGTCGTGCCCCCACGCCGAGGACTTTGCTTCACGGGCCATCTCGATCCCGATCTTCCCGCGGATGACCGACGATGACGTGAACCGCGTGATCGACACCGTCATCCATGCTGCCGGCGAGCTGCTCTGACGGGACGGCCATGAAGACGCTGATCTACGGATTCTACGCGGCGAAGTAGCGGATTCCTCCCCAGATCGCCACGACGAGCACGATCCAGAAGAAGTACCACTCGGTATGCTTGAACATGTTCCGGATATTGGGATGATCCGCGCTCTGCCGGAACATCGTTGCCGCGAGGACGATCGTCGCGGGGAGAGCGAAGACGGCGAGCAGCCGGACGTCCCACGGCGCCAGTAGCCCGCAGATCACCGCGTTCCACTTGCGGGACGGCTCGAGCCGGTTCCAGTAGAACACGAGACCGAGAACGGTCGGCAACCCGACCAGGGCGAGCAGACCGAAGTGACCCATCGTCAACGGCATGCGACTTGCGATCTCGAACGCGCCCAGACCGTTGCGGAACAGCGCGACGCCGAAGGCGACCGCCACCGATAGCGCGGCCATCACGGTCAGCGGGCGCCGAAGCTCGGTCGGCCACGGGTTGGTGAGGTACATCGCGAAGAACAGCAGCCCCAGGATCCAGGAGGGATCCGCGGCGAACCACGCCCAGATTCCGAAGGTGGCGGGGACAAGGTAGATTCGGGTCCTGCGACCCTCGATAAAGCCCTCGCCGGCCCAGAAGCAGACCGCGAAACAGAGGAAGGGGAGTCCCCAGCTCGCCATGGCCACTGCCGGATAGCCCACCGCGGCGGCAGCGAACATCAGGAACGACGCGACCAGATGGTCGCGGGTCTTCTTTTTGAGTCCCTGAAACAGGAAGTAGATCGCCGCCGTCGCGAGCAAGGTCTGCCCGACGCTCGCCAGATCGCCGTAGAACAACGTGGCGATCACGACAAAGACCGAGGTCATGCCGACGTACTCCATCTTGAGTTTGCGTCCGATCTTCTCCACTCGATCGGGAACGTACTCTAGAGACGGTGCGGCAGCTGGCTCGACTGTCGTCATCGGAACGGCTTCCATCGGGATCCTCCGGGCGCGACCCAACATCGGTCCGCTTCCCCGCTTTGTTGGATGCTCCGCCCCCCGGAATCCTCCGGGGGACGCGAAGTCTAGTACAACATGGAGGGATTGTCAGGCCGCGTCAAGGATGACAAAGGGCCTCAGTTGTGGGAAAAGACGACACAGACTTGGCGCGCTGCCGACAGGCTGCTAGTCGCTCCACTCGATGGTGCTGCCCCAGCCCCAGCCCCAGTTCACCAGCACCGTGGCGTTCTGCGCTCGGATATGCAAGTGGGACGTGCCCCAGAGATCCTCGTCGCTATAACTCCCGAGCATGGACTCCAGGCGAAGCTCCACCCGCAGCGAGCCCGTGGTCTTGATGAAACGACGACCGCCTCCCACGGAGATACTGTTGTGGTGCATCTGGATGCCCGGAAGCTCGACGTCCATCCAGGCCGGTGCCGCATTGACGAACCACTGCGCGTTCTTGCGGTTGGGTCTGAAACGCCTCTCCATCCCGCTCCGCAGCGTCTGGACCTTGACCGTCGGGGTCGACCAGTCACAGAAGATCGCGTTTTCGCACAGATCGAGCCCGTTGTGCCGAGAGATGTTCATGTCGATGAACCAGTTCCACTTGGGACTGATCGCCCATCCCGTCCCGATCCCGAAAACGGGTCGGACGTTCTCGCTGAGATCGGATCCGGAGAGCTCGCCATCGACCCAGCGCGCGCCGAACTGCAGGCTGATCTCTCCGCGGTGCTCTCCATCGGCGGCCACGGCGTTCACCGCTGTGGCCGCGAGCAGTCCCGACAAGATCACCTGCAGAATTCTCTTGCGACGGCCCAAGCTTCTTGCCCCCTGCCCGGAAACCAGCGCGGACACTACTTCAAGAATACCACGTACGAACAGAGAAAACGAAGCTTCCCGCCCGCCTGTCAGGGCCGTGCGCTCTTCGTCAGCCCTGCGGCGGCGGCGATGGCTTCGGGGTCCATCTCCTCGATGTACTTCACCAGGTTCCCGAATCCCCGGTGGAAACCGTAGCCGCCGTCGGTCATCTCCTCGATCGCGTCGCGCTTCGACCAACCCTGCACGACGACACGATACGCGGCCACCATCGCGCCGGTCCGGTCGGATCCGTGGTAGCAGTGCGCAAACACCGGTCGACGATCGGGCGACGTGGCCACCTTGAGAAACTCGACGACCTCCTCGTCGTCGACGTCCCACGCCGGTGTGGGGAGCCGGACGTACTCGAGGCCGTGTCGCGAGTTGAGCTCGCGGTCCGAGCTGGTGGTGCGAAAACTGACCACCGTTCGAATCCCCATCTCGCGCAGGCGCTCGAAGCCGCCGTCCTGCGGTTGCCCTCCACGGTAGAGCCCTTCATCGACCTTGAACAGATTGGGAAGCGACTTGTCCTCCGCCAGGGGGGTGGCCCAGTTTTCCGGACGCTCGACCGCACTTTGGCGGCCGGTTTCCTCCGCGCCCGACACGGCGCACGACAACGCGACGATCAACGGGACAAGTCTGAGGGAAGTCAGCTTCACTCCTTCATTCTACCCAAACCGAGATGACGTGCTGCGGGCGACGGGTTAGACTCTGCGTTCGTTCCAGGAGCACACCCCGATGAGATACCGATACCTCGTGATAGCGGTCTGCATGGCGACGGCGTCGTTCGCGACGACCGAGCCCGTGCCCATCCCGTCGATCGTGGAGAAAATGGCCGGGCTCGAACGACGGGCCGGGCTGTTGATGCTCTATCCGGACCCCGATCACGGCCGCGTGTGGCTGGAGCTTCCACCGCCCCGTGAGCGCGGTGTGATCGGCGAGTTTCTCTACGTCGAAGGTCTCGTCACGGGTCTCGGCTCGAACCCCGTCGGTCTCGACCGGGGTCAGCTGGGTTCGTCGCGGGTCGTGCGTCTCAGGCTCGTGGGCAACCGTGTCCTGATCGAGCAGCCCAACTTCGCGTTTCGTGCGCTCGGTGGAGACGCCCCCGAGAAGCGCGCCGTCGACGAGTCGTTCGCCACTTCGGTTCTGTGGGGAGGGGAGATCGCGGCTCGCAGCGCCGAGGGCAGTCTCCTCGTCGACATCACGTCGCTCCTCGTGCGCGACGTCCACGGGGTCGCGACCACGCTCGCCCGAACCGAGCAAGGAAGCTTCGAGCTCGATCTCTCGCGCAGCGCGGTCGACTTCGACCGCGTGCTCGCGTTCCCGGAGAACCTCGAGTTCGAGGCGGTGCTGACCTTTAGCGGCAAGGAGCCCGGTGGTCACATTCGCTCCGTCGCACCGACCGCCGATGCCGTCACCGTCGTGCAGCACCACTCTCTCGTGCAGCTCCCCGACTCCGGCTACCGGCCGCGTGAGTTCGACCCGAGAACCGGCTCGATCTCGATCTCCTTCGCGGATTACACCGCGCCGCTGACCGAGCCGATCGACCGGCGGTGGATCGTCCGGCATCGTCTCCAGAAGGTCTATCCCGAAGCCGAGCGCTCGCGGGCGCGGGAACCGATCGTCTACTACGTCGATCCCGGAATCCCGGAGCCGGTGCGAAGCGCGGTGCTCGACGGCGCGGGGTGGTGGGCGGCCGCGTTCGATCGAGCGGGTTTCGAGAACGGTTTCCGGGTCGAGATGCTGCCCGAGGATGTCCACCCGCTGGACGTTCGATACAACGTCATCGAGTGGGTCCATCGCTCGACACGAGGGTGGTCCTACGGCGGCGGTGTGGTCGATCCGAGGACCGGCGAGCGGATCAAGGGCCATGTCTCGCTCGGATCGCTCCGGGTCCGGCAGGACATTCGGATCTTTCAGGGTCTCGCCGGAGCCGACGGCACGGGCAGTGGGAGCTCCGACGATCCGGTGCAGCTCGCGCTCGCCCGAATCCGACAGCTCGCCGCGCACGAGGTCGGGCACACGATCGGTCTGGCGCACAACTTCGCCGCATCGACGTACGGGCGCGCCTCGGTGATGGACTACCCCGCGCCGTGGGTGACGGTCGGCTCGGACGGCGAGCTGGATTTCTCGAAGGCGTACGCCGTCGGTGTCGGAGTGTGGGATCTCCACGCGATCCGATACGCCTATTCCGAGTTTCCCCCGGATGCGGTCGAGCGGCGGGAGCTGCGGCGGATCGTCGAAAACGGCCTCCACCAGGATCTGTTGTTCCTCACCGACGCGGACGCCCGGCCCGCGGGGGCCGCACAGCCCTTGGCCAATCTGTGGGACAACGGCTCCGACCCGGTCGCCGAGCTCGGGAACGTCATGGACGTTCGCAGGGTCGCTCTCGCGAGCTTCGGCGAGAGCAACGTCGCGACGGGACTTCCGCTGGCCCTTCTCGAGGAGGCCCTCGTGCCGGTCTACTTCTACCACCGGTATCAGGCGGAGGCCGTGGCGAAGTCGCTTGGTGGTGTCGTCTACTCCCACGCCGTTCGCGGCGACGGGCAGCCGCCGGCGCGACCGGTCGACGGTGGCACCCAACGCCGCGCTCTCTCCGCGCTCCTCGCGATCCTCGAGCCCGCCGTGCTCGATCTTCCCGATTCCGTCATCGAGGTTCTGCTCCCGCGCCCGGCGGGCTACGGTCCCAATCGGGAGATGTTCGTCGGCGACACCTCGCCGACCTTCGACCCGCTCGGGGCCGCATCCGCCGCGGCGGGTCAGATCGTCGATCTGATTCTGCAGCCCCAGCGCCTGGCCCGCATGGCAGATGCCCACCGCCGAGACGCGTCGCTTCCGAGCGTCCAGGAGGTCGTGTATTCCTTGGTCGGGAACGTCTTTGCGGACGTCCCGGACGAGACCCCCCGGCGCGCCGCGATTCGTTACGTCGTGCAGTGGGTCGTCGCCGAGTGGATGCTCGCGCTTGCGGCCGATCCCGCGCAGCCTCCGACGGTGCGTTCCACGCTCGATGCCTCGTTGCGTCGGTTGAAAGATCGCCTCGACAAGACCGGTGCCGACGATGCGATGCGAGCCCACCGCGCGTTGCTCGTCGCCGAGATCGACCGCTATCTCACCGATCGCGAGTGGCGGGCGTCCGAGCGCTGGTCTCCCATGCCGCTCCCGCCCGGAAGCCCGATCGGCGCGAGCGAGTGCTCGATGGACGGGTCAAGTTTCCAGTAGGTGCGGGAGGATGTCGCGGAGGTCGCCCGAGCGGACGACCACATCGGCGACGTCCTCGAACTCCTTGCTCTTCGGGTTGAACGCGACGGTGAACCCCGCGCGACGCGCGATCCACAGATCGTTGGAGCTGTCACCGACGAAGGCACAGCGGTCGAGAGCAAAGCCCTCTCGAAGCGCGATCGCGCGGAGAACGGTTTCCTTACCCTGCATGTCGAACGGCGTCGGCACCCACGAGCGGATCCGGCCGTCGTCCTCGAACTGCACGCGGTTGCAGTAGACCTCGTCAAACGGATGCTCGGGAAGCAGCGTGTCGAGCAGGAAGTCCAGCGTGCCGGAGATCACGACGAGCCTTGTCCCGCTTTCCTTGAGCGCTGCCAGCGTCTCGCGGGCGCCCTCGACGAGGCGCAGGGGATCGAGAGAGGCGATGAGATCGTCGCGGGTCGCTCCGGCGACCCGCCACGATTCGATGTCGAGGGTGACCCAGTCGGCGTAGGACAGCTTGCCGTCCTTGTACGCCTGCCATCGTTCCTTGTTGATCCCGTCGTCGCCGGTGAAGCGCAGGTTGAGCACTTCCCAGACGGTCTTGCCGTCGTTGTGCTCGACCAGCGTCCCGTCGACGTCGAACGCCACCAGATCGAATCGGCTCATGGGCCAAGCAGTCTAGCAACCCACCGGTCACTCGACCACGACCGACGTGACGAACCGCCCCTCGCTGCTGGCCCTCGGATTACGGACGACGACTCTCAGCTCGTAGGCGCCGGGAGGGAATTCCGCCCAGCCTCGAATCTCGACGGGCTCGGTTTCCTTCTCCGAGGCGTCAACCTCGTGATTGACGAAGTGGTACGCTCGTGCGAGTGACCGCCCGTCATCGAGAAGGACCATCGTTTCGAGCGTCAGATTGGTGCTCACCACACCCTTCTTGGAGCGATAGCCGAGGTCCTGTGGATCCAGGGAGATCGTGAACGGGATCCTCTGCCATCCGTCCACCGCAGGGTCGGAGGCCTCGGGTTCTCCGAGCACGAGGTCGCCGTCAACCCGCTTGCGAGGGCGTTTGTTTGGGTAGTACCCGCGTGGGCTGATGATCTCGACGCCCCGCCGCGTCGTGGTGATCTTGGTTCTTCGGTATTTGTCCGGCTTGGGTGGCCGGTCGAGATAGTAACCGAGGAGGTAGGCCGATCTCTCGAGATCGATGGCCTTCTTCAGGCCATGATCGGGGTCACCGTGGACGACCAGCCGTCCACCGGTGGCGGCGGCGATATGGCTCATTTCTCTCTGGGCTTGAACCTGCATGGCCTCCAAGGGTCGCGCACCAGCGCTCGGGAAGGTCGCGGCCCACGCACCGAACGCGTCCCTCCCTCGGGGCGGCTGAGAGACGAAATGAAGTGTCACCCGTCGTTGGATGGCAAGCTCGATGATCTTATCCATCATTTCGAGGTTCAGGTCGCCCTCCCCGAACGGCGGCGCGAATCCCGCCCCCATCACCGAGTTGATCGCCTCCGCGACTTCGTAGTCCGGGTTGAGTGCCGAACCATGACTCACCGCAAGTACCGTCTTGCGACCCTCCAGACCACCCGCATATCGGACGATCCCGTCGAGGGCCCGGATGAAGTCCCTGCCGTGGGAACGCACCTCGAGCTCGTAGGAGGACGTCGCGGAGCTGATGCACGAAAGATCGTCGCACGCGCGGATACGCACCATGAGGTTTCTCATCCGTCGGCCGCGGTCCAGTCTCGGACGTCGAGAGCGTTCGAACGCACTCGCAACGGCCGTCACAATCTCCAGCGGGTCGGTCGTGAACGCCGACTCGAGATTGATCTCGCCGTTGAACGACACGACGGCGACCTGGTCCGACGGATCGAGGCTCTCGCTCGCGAACCGAAGGACGGCCTCGGCAGTCTCGGCGCGACCGAGGGGAGGCTCATTGTCGATATCGATGAACAGGATGTAGAAACGGGGCTCGCCACCGCTGTTCGTCACGGGACCGGCCGGCCCCCCGGGGACGTCCACGAACAGCCGTACCCGAACCGGTGGAACCGGCTGCGGTCCGATGGGGTCGAGAAAGGCAACCTCGACGGGCTTCCCCCGATCAAGAACCGTGACCTCTTCGGGACGAAGGTCCGTCACGGGATTCCCGGCTTCGTCCAGTGCGAGGATCGCGATCTGAACGAGGCGCACCTCGACCCGCTCTTCGAGCGTCGAGACCGCGGCGGGTTCCTCCTGCGCTGCATCGACGGCGCTGGTGAGGAGAATCACCAGAATCGAGGACGCGACTGAGAACCAGCTTCGAGAAAGCACGGCTCGCCTCCCGAACCGTTTCGTATCGGACTTCCTCGGATTCTAGACCAGTTCGTGGATCGGCGTCGCGCCGTGGCTGGTTTGTGCTCTATGGATTCGCGACGACGTGCAGATTCGTGGGCGGTGCCGGCGGCTGGATCGACC
>JBFJTV010000031.1:0-12536 GCA_041625075.1 Candidatus Polarisedimenticolaceae bacterium
ACCTAGATTCTCATTGGACGGAATCAAGCGGAGAGCCCACGATGTCGCAAGCGTCGACCAAGACGGAAAGAGCGTCTCGCGAACGAGTCCAGGAGCACCCGAGGCCCCGGCGGCGTTGGTGGATTCTGGGTCTCCGGCGTAACTGGCTGGTCGATCCGCGGAGCCAGCTGAGAACCACCTTGTTGGCCGCGTTCGCCGTCGGCGTGGTCCTGGCCGCTCTGCTATTCAGCCTGCACCTCGTCCGCGAGCGTGAAGCGGCGGCGCTCGGGGCCAAGATGCCTTCGCTCGTTCCGGCGCTCGAGACCCAGAACCGCATCGACCTCGCGTTTCAAACCGCCGGTGCGGTCGTCTTCCTTACGATGGTCGTTGTCGTTACCCTGCTCGAGACGCACAAGACCGCCGGCGCCGCACTGAGCCTCCGACGGGATCTCGCACGGCTTCGCGACGGCGAGCGCGGTGTTCGAACCAAGCTCCGCCGCGGAGACAATCTCCAAGACGTGGCCTCTGCGGTCAATGAGATGAGCATGGCGCTCGACAAGCAGCTTTGGCACGAGGTCCAGGTCCTTCAGGATCTGGCAGAGCAGGCGAGAAAGACGCGAACGCCGGAGGACACCGCCCGGCTGGTCGAGGCGTTGGACGATCAAGTGGCCGAGCGTCGTCGCGCTGCCGGCTTTCCGGAGCCTCGGTCGGCCGACTAGGCGCGCTTCGCTCCCCGCATCACATACAATCGGAGCCGTCCTTGGCGCGACACTCGATCTCGTCGCGTGTCGCCGCAGGAGCGCCAGCCGTTCTTATGAACCAGCGACCCGACCGGCCCTCGCGCCGGATTGCCACCGTTCGGATCTCCTCGGGCGTGAAGACGGTCGCGTAGACTCCGAGCCGCTTCCCAGGAAAGGGTGGCTCGGTAGAGACGACCTTCATCGTCTGACATTCGCGTCCCGGGATCGCCGCGCACAGCGCGGACAAAGCATCGGCGGGATTTCGCGCGGAGACCGAGATCACACGGCCCTCGTCGGTGCGCTCGACGCGCGCGCCGAGCCTCGCGGACGGCGTTATGGTCGAGGGCATCGAGGTTTCGACCGGCCCAGTTCGAACGGCAGACAGCGAGGCCTTTTCGAGTTGTCGTCCCATCGTGGTCTGCCGTTGCCACTGGTGTGTCCCGAACAACGCCACGAGCCCGACAAAACCGGCACACGCCGTCCAGACCTGTAGCCGTCCCGAACGACCCAACCCACCTTGCGGTGTCGGCCGGCCGGGAATGCGACCTGTTTCACGCAGCACGTCGAACAGCCCGGCGCGGTTGTCCGTGACTGCCAGTGCGAGCTGGCGCGACAACTTGTAGCGCTCGATCAGGCGCAGCGCATAGACATCGCGGCTTCCACGCCGTACCGCTTCGGCAACCGTGAGCGACCCGGCGCGGATCGCGGGCTCGAACGCCCGGTCGTACCGGGGCTTCCGGAGTCGGTCTGGCGGCCCGAGATCGGTCATGGCGCGGTCACCTCTGCCGGAAGCCAACCACCCTGTACTTGGTGATTGGCGTGGCGGCGAGCACGTCCGCGTTGCAGTAGGTGGTCAGACGGTCGCCTCCGACGACCTCGTCGAACAGAGCCGGGCGGAAACCGGTGCTGCAATCGTCGCCGGTGTCCCAGGTATCGTCGGGACCGGCGAGATCGGCCAAGATCGTGGCGCCCGACACCGTGCCGTTGCCGACGCCGGAACGGACGAACTCACCCTCGCCGGCGACGACGAGGATGCCGTTCCAGCTCGCGTCGCCCGCCATGGTCAGCCGCCCGGTGACCCATAGCAAACCGGCGCCGCTCTCCGACGATGACAGCGTGAAGTCGCCATCGACGAACACGACCCGGTCGGGAGCCGAAGGCGGAAGCGTACAGAGCGTCGGGGGAGTACAGATGACGTCGGCAACCGTCTTGATCTCGTCGACCATCTGGAGGAACCCCTGGCAGCTGTCCCAGCCGGGACTGATCGTACCCAGCGACGAGGCGACGATGCCCGGGTCCGTCGGATCGGTCAGGTCGACCACGGTGAAGTGGTCGGTGTTTCCCGCGCTCGTGTGCAGTGTTTCGGCGCTCAGGGCACCCTCGACGACCGCCTCGACGGGCGTCGTGATCAAACCCACCACGGGAACCGCGAAAGACGGGATGCCCGCGCCGTCGCAGTCGTCTCCGCTCATCTTCTTGACGTCGGCGGGGTCCGTGCCCTCTTGCCACGTCGGAGACGTGCCGAACATCGTGACCAGGGCGGGGATGTCTCCCGGGAAGACCGATGAAGGCTCGACGATCGCTTCGATCACTCTCAGCGCACCCAGGCTGTCGGCGCCCACGCCGGTGATGAGCACACGATCGTTGTCGTCCGTGGTGCTGGTGACCCCGCCGGCGTTGCCCGGATCGTTGGTGAGAAAGGCGGCGTACCAGCGGCTTCCGAGCGCGGTGACGTCGATCAGCGGAACGTCATCGCCGTAGCCGGTAAACCCGGTCACCGTTCCGTCACCGGCGTAGACGGGCTCTATCGCCGTGGGATCGAAGTTGATGTTGCCGTCACCGCCTGCCGCCGCGATCAGGTCGTCCCCGAACGGTCCGTCACCGTTGGTGTTGAACAGTGCCTGCCGCCCGCCCTCTACACCCGCCTCCGCAAGGTAGAAGGTCTGCTTGGAGTGGCCGTCGGCCGCGCTCATCAGGATTTCCATCTGCGCCTGGAAGTGCAGGGCGAGCCCCAGCCCGGTCAGGACCGCGAGGAGAAAGACGGCCAGCAGCAGCGCTGATCCTCGTTCGCTCACAGCCTCGTCCTGAACACGACCTCGCTCGATACGGTGTAGCGGATCGGCTGCCAAGAGATGGGGTCGGGCGCCGGCGCTTCGGCGGTGATCTGGACCAGGACACGACTCGGATTGGTCGTGGAGTCGGGCGTGAACATCGGTTCGACCGTGCCGTCTCCGTTTGCGTCGTTGCTGATGCCAACCGCGAGGACCTCGAAAGCGCCCGAGGCGCTGCGACGCCACTCGATGCGGTCCGCGATGTGGCGGATCAGCACCTGTTCGTCGAGACCGTCGGTATCGCCGTCGGCGTCGAGGTCGGCGAACACCTCGATCTCCTCGATCCCGTCTCCGGGATTCGAGTCGAGCTGGACGACCTGGATCCCGGCACTCCCCGGGTCCCACCCACCGTTACGCAGCTTGGCGACGACCATCGTGAGACAGGTGCGCGCGTCGGACTGTGCGTTCACGGACAACTGCTGCTTCTTGTTCATGCGCGCGCCCTGGAGAAGCAGCCCGTAGATCGAGGTCATCGCGATCATCAGGAGCGCCAGTGCGACCAGCACCTCGAGCACGGAGTACCCACGTGGATCGGTTCGCGTCATCTCGACCTCAGGGTCTCGAGCGTGATCGACCTGGGCGAACCCTGGAGCGCGCTCCTGCTCACCGCTCGTACGGCGATCTTCTTCGATCCCGTAGGACCGCCACTATCGACGATCTCCCAACGAACGAAGTAATTGGGGTGGCTGATGTCCGAGTACAGCGACATGTTGGACAGCAGGCTGCCGCCGGCGGAAAGAGACGAAAACGGCTGTGCGCGCAGAGCCTCCATCCGGTCGGTGGCTGCAGTGCTGAGCGTCCCGATCTCGGCTCCGGCCGAGCCGGTGTCCAAGGAAGACACGAACAGCGGAGCCATGCCGGCCACGCCGATGGCAATGAGGGACAACGCGATCAGAACTTCGAGGAGCGACGTTCCGCGTTGTGTGGAGCGACCGGCGATCACGAGCCGTCGACCCAGGCCGAGCCGTTCCAACGCTCGTATCGGATGCCTCCGGCGGAGTACACCGTGAGCCTGTCGTAATACGCCCCCGAGCACAGCACCATCTCTCCCGCACCGCTCGACGCGTAGCCGTCCGGGTGAAACTCGATGGAGTAGATCGGGTCCGATCCCGCGAAGCTGATCGGAGCTCCCGCGTCGGGACGCGCCACGCTGACGACGGACGGGAACGCGGCCCAGTGCAGGACCTCGTCGTCCGTGGTCGTCGTGGTGCCCTGCGTGTCCACCACGGACATGGTGCGTGCGTCCAGGTTGACCACGAACTTGCACTCGCGATTGCGTTTGACCGCCTCGACCCGCGCGGAGCGTATCAACGTGCCGCCGGTGTGCAGCGTGCTGCGCATGGTCTGACGCGCGATCTGGGGTACGGTCACAGCCGTCCCCAGTGCAATGACCGTGACGGCCAGCACGAGCACAGCGAGCAGTTCGACGAGGGTGACCCCCGACTGCAACTTCAACGAAGCGTCGCATTCCATCCCGACTCCGGAAAAAGCGATTCAAATATGGTATCTAAATCGGCTCGGCTCAATTACGATTTCGTAAGAGCCGAGCGAGCGTGGGGGCACGGATGGACGCGCTTCTTGTCCTGTTTCTCGTCGCCGCGGTCGTGGTCCTGCTGGTAAGCGAGGTCATGCGGCCCGATCTGGTGGCCATAGCCGCACTGGCCTTCCTGATGCTCACCCGCATCCTCGATCTCGACGAGGCGCTGTCAGGTTTTGCCAATCCGGCGACCATCACCGTGGCCTGCATGTTCCTGCTCAGCGCGGGGCTTCAGGCCAGCGGGGTCATGGAGTCTCTGGGAGATCGCCTGCTCCGTCATGGCCCGTCTCGCGAAACCGGTCTGCTGTTGACCATCATGGTCGTCATCGGGGTGATTTCGGCGTTCATCAACAACACGGCGGCCATCGCGGTGTTCCTCCCGGTCGCCGTGCACGCGTGCCATGGGAACAAGGTCAGTCCCAGCCGAATCCTGATGCCGATGTCGTTTGTCTCGATGCTCGGGGGGACGTGCACCCTGATCGGCACGTCGACCAACATCCTGGTCAGCTCGCTCGCCGCGCAACACGGGCTTCGCCCGTTCGGGATGTTCGAGTTCAGCTCGCTCGGCGTGGTGCTTTTCGCGTCGGGCGCCATCTACCTCGTTCTGTTCGGGCGCCGGCTGATCCCCGAGCGGGTCTCCGCCGACAGGAGCCTGACTCGCGGATACGACCTGTCGCCCTACCTCAGCGAGGTTGAGATCCTGCCGGACTCTCCGCTCGCGGGCAAGACCCTTTCCGAGGCGCGGTTGGGCGAACGCCAAGACCTCGAGGTCCTGGCACTCTTTCGAAGCGGCGAGGACACGCGTCCGCCCCGCGCCGTCGACCGGTTACGGGAGGGAGATCGGCTTCTGGTGAAGGCACCGGTCGGGGCGCTGCTCGGCCTGCGCGACACGATGGGCCTCGCCACACGACCGGGGCGCCACCCCGACGACCAGAAGCTCCGCTCGGCCAACGCCGTACTCGTCGAGGCGGTCGTGACGCCGCAGTCGTCACTCGATGGCACTACCCTGAAAAGAGCGAACTTCCGACACCGCCACGGCGCCACGGTTCTGGCGATCCGGAGACCGAGCGGTGACTTTCTCGACAAGATCGGCAAGGTGGTCCTTCGAGTCGGCGATCAGTTGCTCGTTCTCGCCCACCGCAAGAACCTCGATCTTCTAAAGAAGCAGGGCGACTTCGTCGTGATCCAGGAGATGGAGGTGCCGCTGCTGCGACCGACTCGCGCGCTGGCGGCGACCGCGATCATCGCCGGCGTCGTGATTACCGCAGCGACAGGCCTCTATCCCATCGCGATCTCCGCTCTGGTGGGCTCGGTCTTGATGGTCGTGACGGGATGTTTGCCGCTACCCAAGGTGCAACGTTCGGTGGACTGGAGCGTGATCGTCCTACTCGGAGGTCTGATCCCGCTCGGCACGGCCCTGGAAAAGACCGGTGCCGCGGATCAGGCGGTGCACGGATTGCTGTGGCTCCTGGGAGAGGCCGGTCCGCACGTCGTCCTTAGCGCCTTCTTTCTGGTGACTACTGTGCTCACCGGGTTCGTGTCGAACACGGCCACGGCGGCCCTGATGGTCCCGTTGGCGATCACGATTGCGCGAACGCTCGGGGTCGACCCGCACCCGTTTCTCATCGCGGTGACTTTCGCGGCGTCGATGGCGTTCTACACGCCGATCGGCTACCAGACCAACCTGCTGGTCTACGGCCCCGGCGGCTATCGCTTTACCGATTACCTCAGGGTCGGCGGCCCGCTCGTATTGATCTGCTGCGTGCTCACGACCTGGCTGATTCCAATCTTCTTCCCGTTCGGTTAGCCGACTTCGACGCGGCGGCGGGTCTGCGACGGAACGCGCTCGTCGGGAGTCAGGATGCCCTGGAGGTTCAGCGGGTCGGCCGCCGAGACGTTGGCCCGGACCTCTTGACCGCTGCGTCTCAAGCGGCGCATCAGCTCGACGGCTTCGGGCACTGCGTACTGCTCGCCGGAGAAACGCTGGACAAAGCGTCCTCCGCGGACGTCGCCGCGGAGCTCGAGGTGTCGATAGACCCGCACGAGATCCCGCCACGGCACCGGGATGCGCTCGCGTGTGAGCATCTTTCTGAAGACGACGCCGTAACGATCGAGCAGACGGCGTGCTACGAACTCGACATCGGCAACGTCGTCGGCGCCGAGCGGTTCCCGCTTGAAGGTCGACCATCGGCCCGCGGGCGCGTACACCGCGGTTCGCATGACACCCCGGCGTCTGGAGGGGGGCGTGATCAGTCTTCGGAGACCACCGAACGAATCGCACGTGATCCGCCCGTGCCCGATGAGCTCGACGAGCCCCATCTCGAAGTGAGAGGCGAGCAGACCCGAAGCGGATTGAAGCTCGCGCGTAAAGGCGGGTCCGCGGCTTTCGAGCGCGCGCAGGACGTCGCGGCCGTGACTCGAGATCGTTTCTTCCGCGTCCGGGGATGACGGCGCGGTCAGGGGCAACCACGAGTCGAGCTCGTGTCTGGGAAGCAAGGTGATCGGCGTGCTGCGGATCGCGGATGCGCCCGCACTCCACAGCCGCCCCCACACCACCTCGCCCGTCAGGGTGACCTGATCGAGCCATTCCGACTTGTAGTCGTTGACACGCGCGGGAAGCACGCTCGCTTCCCATTCGGCGGCGGGGATCTCGAAGCCGGAGAGTTTGCGGACGACCTCGGCGACGCCGCGCGGCCCGTCGAGGCGTTATCCCTCTCCCGCGTGCTGCCATGCGGCGAGAAAGCACCAGAACTGCGCGGCCGTGACCGGCTCGATCTCGCGTCTGAGCCGATCGAGGGTGTATCGATGGATTCGCGCGAGGAGCCGGCGGTCGCACCACGCCTCGGCTCCGCCAACGCGGCAACGCAGCACGACGCCTTCGGTCTCGAGCTCGCCGAGCCATCTCGGATCGTCCGCGCCGGAGATCGACTCGTCGTTGCGGGCCACGACAGGTCCGAGAGCCTCGAGCCGTCCGCGCAACACGGCCTTCGGTTCGCGCGAGGCCTCGACGGCAAACCAGCGCCCGCCCTCGCGCACGACCCGGGAGGCTTGTTCGAGCTCGGCGATCCACTCGCCCCACCCCGATCGCTCGACCTCGTTCGCGGTGACGTAACCCATCCACAACAGTGACTCGTGGACCTCCTCGGCATCCTCGGGCTGCGGCCATGCTTCCTGGCGAACACGCTCGACGGCGTCGGGGTCGAGCGCGCCCAACGTGTCGGCGGTGGCGGGATCGAGGCTCCGGCGGGTCGCGACCGCCTGGGTTCGCCGCTCTTCGAGCGGAGCGTCGTCGAGAAAGGCGTAGGGCATCGCGTTCAGGATGCCGCGCGCGAACGGGGAAGGCTCGGTGGTGTCGATGGCAACCTTTCGAATGGAGCCTTCGCGCATCCTCTCGAGCACCTCGAGAAACCCGTCGACATCCATGGCCTCGGTGAGGCAGTCCTCGAGCGTCTGGCGCACCATGGGGTGCTCCCACGGGACGGGCAGATCGCCCGGCGGCAGAGTCTCTCCGCACGCCAGGACTTCCGGGAATGCACCGACGAGAAGGTCCTCGGCGCGCATCCTTATCAGGGGCGTCGGGACGCGCTTGCCGTTCCTGGTGCGCGGAAGCAACAGCGCCCGCGTCACGTTCCAGCGCCAGCGAGTGCCGAACATCGGCGTCGGGAGCAGCGCCTGCACCAGCACGTCCCTCGCGGTCGCGGGGTGGAGATAGTCGAAGACCTCTTCCAGCGGGAAGCTGTGTTGTGGCCCGAGCGAGAGCACGATCGCTTCCTCGTTGGCTGCGGCCTGCAGCTCGAAACCGAACCCCCGGCAGAACCGTTTGCGAAGGGCGAGACCCCACGCGCGGTTGATCCGTCCGCCGAACGGCGAGTGCACGACGAGCTGCATCCCGCCCGATTCGTCGAAGAACCTTTCGAGCACCACACAATCGGTCGTGGGAACCGCGCCGAGCGACCGCGCCCCGGACTCGACGTACTCGGCAAGCTGCGTGGCGGCGGCCTCCGGCAACCCGATGACCTTCTCGAGCCACGAACGGTCCTCGCCGTGCTCACGAACGCGCGCGATCGCGGCGGACAGCTCCCGGGTCCTCGCCGGTGCCTCGCCGAACCAGAACGGCAGCGTCGGAGGCGCGCCCTTGGCGTCGGCGACCCGCACCACGCCCGGCTCGACCTTCAGGATCTGCCATGAGGCGTTGCCGAGCTGGAAGATATCGCCGGCGTTGGCCTCGATGGCGAAGTCCTCGTCGAGCGAGCCGACGGCGATACCCTCGGGCTCGAGCAGGACGCGGTACTGCCCCGTGTCGGGAATCGCGCCACCGGAGGTCAGCGCGGTGATGCGCGCGCGTCGCGTCGCGCGTAGGCGCCTGTGAACGCCGTCGCGGTGCAGCAGCGCGTAACGTCCCTCGGTGTGGAGCGCGACGACCGCGTCGAAGTCTTCGCGCGAGAGCTCGCGGTAGGGCCACGCTCGTCGGAGGGTGTCGTAGAGCGTGTCTTCATCCCACGTCTCGGCGACACAGGCCGCGACGATCTGCTGGACGAGGATGTCGAGGGGGCGGCCCGGCTGTGGGGTGCGGTCGAGGTGACCGCGCTTGATGGCGTCGATCAGAGCGGTGGTGCACACCAGCTCGTCGGGGGTGAGCGGGAAGATCCTGCCCTTCGGCGTTCGGGACAGCGCATGGCCGCTGCGACCGACGCGCTGTAGCAGTGTCGCGATCGACGCCGTGACGCCAGCCTGGATCACGAGATCGACATCGCCGACGTCGATCCCGAGCTCGAGCGACGCGGTCGCGACCAGCGCGCGAAGCTCACCTTCCTTGAGACGGCGCTCTGCCTCGAGACGGCGCTCGCGCGCGAGGCTGCCGTGGTGGCTGGTCACCTGCTCGTCGCCGAGGACATCGGAGAGTCGTGCTGCAACTCGCTCGGCCAGCTTGCGTGTATTGACGAAGACCAGCGTGGTGCGGTGCTCGCGGATCAACTTTGCCATCCGCGCGATGATCTCCGCCCACGTCTCGTGCGAGACCACCGTCTCGAGCGGAGATTCCGGCACCTCGATCGCGAGATCGAGCTCCCGCCGGTGACCGACGTCCACCGTCGAGCAATCGCGACCGACCCCGACCAGAAGACGCGCGACCTCCTCGATGGGCTTCTGGGTTGCCGACAGACCGATCCGTTGCAGCGGGCCGTCGACCCTCTCTTCGAGACGCTCGACGGAAAGCGCGAGGTGCGAGCCGCGCTTGTCTCCCGCAACGGCGTGAATCTCGTCGAGGATGAGCGTCCGGACGGTGCGGAGCATGTTACGCCCGCCCTGGCTTGTCAGGAGGATGTAGAGCGACTCCGGGGTGGTCACCAGGATGTGCGGCGGGCGTTTGCCCATGGCCGTCCGCGCCGACGCGGGGGTGTCGCCGGTTCTCACGAGCACGCGGACCCCGGGAAACGAGGGCTCGCGCTCTGCGAGCTCGGCGAGAGGCTGCTGCAGGTTCTTCTGGATGTCGTTGCCGAGCGCCTTGAGGGGCGAAACGTAGAGGACGTGTGTCTCGTCTCGCAGCTCCGGGCCCTCGCGTAACAGACCGTCGATTGCCCACAGGAACGCGGCGAGCGTCTTGCCCGTACCGGTCGGCGCCGCGATCAGCGTGTGCTTGCCGGTCCGGATCTGAGGCCAGCCCTCGACCTGCGGCGGGCTCGGCTCGCCGATCTGCTCGCGAAACCACGCGGCTACGACGGGGTGAAACGACTGCAGGGGCATGCCGGAGATTATATTCCGGGCCGTGCCCCACCGCCGCCGAGTAGCGGATGGCGTCTCACGCAATGTGAGACGATAATCCGGAAGATCTCAGATCGGAGGCCGGCATGCCCGAAATGGTGATTCACGGATTCGAGACGTCGAACAACATGAAGGTCCGCGTGGCCCTCGGGTTCAAGGGCATCGACTACGAGTTCCGGGCGATTGAACCGCGGGACCGTTCCGAAATCGTTCGGCTGTCGGGTCAATACTTGACGCCGGTGATGGTCCACGGCGACCGGGTCCTGTTCGATTCGGCGGCGATCCTGCGCTACCTCGAAGCCACCTTCCGCGACAGCCCGCCGCTGTTCGGGTCGAGCCACGCCGAACAGTGGGCGATCGAGGATGAGGAGCTGTTCGCGCGCGCGATTCTTGCCGGGCCGTTGACGAAGTTGGTCCACCATCGGGTCGGGGGCGGCACGGTGGACGAAGCGATGAAGCAGCGCTGTTCCGAGACATTCGCGGAGGCCGCGACCGCTCTCACCGAACGCAAGGGGAGTCGCGAGTGGCTGGTGGGCGACAGCATGTCGGCAGCCGATGTCACGGCGGGGGCGGTCATGTACCGCGTCCGCGATTCGGGGGTCTTCCCGTTTCCGCCGGTGGCGGCACGGCTCAACGACTGGATTGATCGAGTGATGGCCTACGACCGGTATCTCTCGTAGCGGATCTCAGGTGCCTTTTTCGGTCGCCGCGCCCCCGAGCAGTCCGTCCACGATGGCGGTGTCGAGAGTGCGGATCACCCCGCGCGCGCCCGGCAGCTTGATCGCCAGCGCGACCACCGCCCCGAGCTTACGCAGCAGGTTCAGAAGTTGATCCGTGGCCCGCTGCCGCGGACTGCGGTCGAGCAGCCACCACAGGATCACCGCTAGATGCACGACGTAGAGGATGCGACCGAGCCGCTCGGCGTCCTTCCGATCGAGCTTTTCCTTTGCCCCGGCCACCGCCTCGACGAAGACGCGCTGGACGCGTTCGCGTGAGAACGCCGTGGCCGGCGCGAACAGTCCCTGGTCGAGATCCCCGACCAGCACGGGGATGAGCGCCCCGAGCGTCTCACGTTGGGTCGCGAGCACACGGAGGGTAGTCTGCATGGCAAAGAGCGCGCGATCTCTCCACGGACCAGGTTTCATTTCTTCCGCCTGCCGCGAGTACTCCGCTGACAGCTCGTCGTAGAGCGCCATCACCACCGCGCTCTTGCCGGGGAAGTACTTGTAGAGCAACCCCGGGCTGACCCCTGCGTGATCGGCGATCTCGCGCATGGTCGTCGCGCCGTAGCCTTGCCGCGCGATCAGGCCGACCGCGGTCCGGTAGAGGCTTTCCCGTGCCGCGATCCCGCGCGCCGTCCGCCCCGGGGGTCTCCCTGGCCCCCTTTTTGTCGTCTTCCGGGTCTTTTTCCCCGTGGGGTTGTTTTTAGTAAACATGTTTACTATATTTAACACCACAACACGTGGAGGTCAACCATGAAGATCGTGATTCCCGGAGGCAGTGGTCATCTCGGCAGGATCCTCACGAGGGCGCTTCGCGCGAAGGGGCATGAGGTCGTCGTGATCGGCCGGCGCGGCGGGGACGGGGTCGTCCCTTGGGACGGCCGCAGCCTCGGTCGGTGGGTGGACGAGATCGATGGGTCCGACGTGGTGGTCAACCTCGCCGGCCGCAGCGTCGATTGCCGCTACACCGCGGCCAATCTGCGCGAGATGATGGACTCGCGCGTCTTTTCCACACGAGTGGTCGGGCAGGCCATCGCGCGCGCGGTGCGACCGCCGCGTGTGTGGCTGCAGATGAGCACCGCCACGATCTACGCCCACCGTTTCGACGCTGACAACGACGAGGCGACAGGGATCATCGGTGGCGACGAGCCCGACGCGCCCGCGTACTGGCGGTACAGCATCGACATCGCAGAGGCGTGGGAGCGAACCCTGGACGAGGCCGCCACGCCACAGACCCGCCGCGTCGCCCTCCGGACGGCGATGGTGATGAGCACGGAACCGGGAGCCGTCTTCTCGATCCTCCTCGGGCTGACCCGTGTCGGTCTCGGGGGCACGCTCGGCGGCGGCCGGCAGTACGTCTCGTGGATCCACGACGACGACTTCGTCCGGGCGATCGAACTGTTAATCGAACGCGACGACCTCGACGGCGTCGTGAACCTCGCCGCGCCGCATCCCCTGCCCCAGCGTGATTTCATGGCGGCTCTCCGCCGCGAGTGGGGGATCGGTTTCGGTCTGCCCGGAGCCAAATGGATGCTCGAGATCGCCGCCATGGTGCACCGCACCGATACGGAGCTCTTGCTCAAGAGCCGACGTGTCGTTCCGGGACGACTGCTCGATGCAGGCTTCAGGTTTCTGCAGCCGGAATGGCCCGAGGCCGCCGAGGAGCTGGTTCGCCGTTGGCGCCGCG
>JBFJTV010000032.1:0-12487 GCA_041625075.1 Candidatus Polarisedimenticolaceae bacterium
CACCCGGGCGATGGACGCGCTCTCGGAGCTTTACGCCAGGGGGCTTCTCTATCAGGAAAAGCTCAATCGCTTCGCCTTGACCGACACCGGGCTCCAGGTGGCCCGGCTCCTGACCCAGTCCAGTAACTGATCCGTGACCCCGCGCCCCCCCGCCCGCCTGCTTTTCGTCTGCGTCGAGAATTCCTGCCGCTCCCAGATGGCAGAGGGCTTCGCCCGGGCCACCGCCGGAGAGGCCGTCGATGCGGCCAGTGCCGGCTCGAGACCCTCGGGCAGGGTCAATCCGCGCGCGATCGCCTTCATGGCCGAAAAGGGAGTCGATCTTTCCGGCCACGAATCCAAGAGCCTGGATGATCTCCCGCCGGGAGCCATTTGGGACTGGATCGTGACCATGGGATGTGGCGACGCCTGCCCCCACGTCCCCGCTCGCCGCAGGCTCGATTGGGATATCGACGACCCGAAGGAGATGCCCGACGACGATTTTCGCGAGGTCCGCGACGAGATCGAGCGACGGGTCCGTGCCCTGATTTCCGAACCGCTCTGAGACCGGGTTTTTCGCCGAGATCGGCCAGCCCGGATCCCTGGGTCGGCGTATCATCGCTGGAGGAACATGGGACAAGCGACCTTTTGTGAAGTCTGCTGCACGAGTCACGGATCGGGCGCCGACTGTCCGGGGCTTCTCCAGGCGACCGGCCCGGAACGTCACGGTTGGCGGATTTCGGTCGACACGCCCCATGGAATGGAATCCTACGGCGTGCTCGTCGCACCGGCCGGCCAGGTGTGGCGCGCGCGCATCGTGACCTTCCCGAACTCCCTCTGGAGAATCCCGGAGCGCGACGCGACGATCAAGTTCGCGGCAGACTCGCCGGACGAGGCGGAGCGCCAGGCGGCGGTTTTCGTCGAAGAGTTCTGTGAGCGCCGCGGTTACAGGCCGCACGACGTTCTCCCACCGGTCGAGACGGCGCCCGTCGACCCGGAGGCCGCGCCATCGGCCGAAGCCGACGCGCCGACTGCCCAACGCAAGCTTCTCGCGGCGCCGCTCAAGTACGGGCACAACCGCCCGTCGCACGAAGCGGTCACCGCGAACGTCTCTGAGCTCGGGTTGTTCATCTCGACGGTGGACCCGATGGAGCCGGGCTCGGCGATCCGCTTGCGGCTCGAGCTCGAGGCACTGAGCCTGCCGCTGCGCGGGATCGTCGCGTGGAAACGTCGGGAGCCGCAGACGGGTCGTCCCCTCGGGATGGGCGTGCGGCTCAACCAACCCCCGGCCGTCTACGTCCGCTACATCCGCGATCTGTGACCCGAAAAGGGCTAGGCCCGGCGGCGGCGCAGAAACACCAAGACAAGCACCGTATAGATCTCGAGGCGGCCGATGAGCATCATCGCCGCGAGCAGGAGCTTCGCCGGGACGGGGAGCCACGAGTAGTTCTCCATCGGCCCGACGCCGCCGAACCCGGGGCCGATGTTCCCCAGACACGCCACCGACGCCGTGAACGCGGTCAGCGGATCGAGCCCGAGATAGGTCAGCACGAGCCCTCCGAAAAGAAACAGCATGATGAACAGGATCACGAACGAGGTCACCGCCGAGACGACGTCGTCCGGGATCGAGCGCTGGCCCAGCCGCACCGGGACGACCGCGTGCGGTCGTAGAAACCGTCCGAGATCCACGGCCACCTTCTTGGCCACGATGATGATCCGGACGACCTTGACCGACCCGCCCGTTGACCCGGTGCTCCCGCCCACGAACATCAGAAGAAAGAGAAGCGTCGCCGCGAAGGAGGACCAGACGGCGAAGTCCGCCGTCGCGAATCCCGTCGTGGTCACGACCGAGGTCACCTGGAACGAGGCCAACCGCAGGGCGTCCAGGATTCCTTCCGCCTTTTCCTGGACCAGGATGTCCGCCCCGACCAGCAGCGTCGCGAAGACGATGATGCCCAGGTAGATCCGAAACTCGGGATCGTTGAGAAGCAACCGCGGTCGTCCGCGGAACATCTGAAAGTGCAGCGCGAAGTTCGCCCCGGCGAGCAGCATGAAGAACACGATCGCCATGTCGATGGCGGCGCTATCGAACCCCGCGATGCTGACGTTGTTCGTCGAGAACCCGCCGGTGGCCATGGTGGTAAAGGCGTGGTTGACGGCGTCGAGCGGGCTTAGCCCGAGGAGAACCAGCACGCCGATCTCGATCGCGGTGATCAGCGCATAGATTCCCCAGAGCAACTTGGCGGTCTGCGCGATCCGCGGCGTGAGCTTCTCCTGCATCGGGCCCGGCGCCTCGGCGCCGAGCAAATCCATCCCTCCGACTGCAAGCTTCGGGAGAATCGCGATCCCCAGCACGATGATGCCCATCCCGCCGAGCCACTGGGTCATCGAGCGCCATAGCAGAAGACCGGCGGGCTCCGCTTCGATGTCGGTGAGGATCGACGCACCCGTCGTGGTGAAGCCCGAGGCCGACTCGAACAACCCGTCGACGACGAACGCGGGTCCCTTGAGCATCACGTACGGCAACGCCCCGACAATCGATGCGGTGACCCATGCGGTGGTCACGAGGACGAACGCCTCCCGGCGACCGAACTGGAAGTCCTTCCCCTGTCGGAAGCTTCGCTCGATCGCGATGCCCAGGATTCCCGCCACCGCGGCGGAGTAGATCAGCGCTCGAAAGTCGGGTCCGCCGCGCGACCAGGCGACCGCCGCGGGAACCAGCAGCGCCACGGCGAGGGCCAGCAGAACGCGGCCCAGCAGAAAAAGAACGCCTCGAACGTTCATCGCGCCCGGAACATCTTCTCCAGGGACGGCAGCGCCTCGGACAGCGTGAACACGAGCGCGCGATCCCCCTCCATGAACGTGAAATCCCCACGCGGGACGTGGATCTCTTGGCCGCGCATGACGGCCCCGACGATCGCCGATCTCGGAAAGTTCAGCTTCTTGAGCGGGCGTTTGAGGACCTTGGCCTCGGGAGGTACCTCGAACTCGGCAACCTCGGCGGCGCCCTCGGCGAGAAGATCCAGGTGCATGAGCTCCTCGCGGTGAACCATCCTCAGGATCGTCCCTGCAATCACCACCCGTGGCGACAGCGGCAGACCGATACGGAGCGTCTCGAGCACCCCCCGCAGCTCCGTGCGGTGGTACAGCACGACCGAGGACCGCGCGCCGAGCTGGCGCGCGAGCAGCGCGGCAAAGATGTTGTCTTCGTCATCCTGGGTGGCCGCGACGAAGAAGTCCGCCTCCTGAACCGTCGCTTCGCGGAGGATCTCGGGGTCGGTGGCGTCACCCTGGAGCACGAGCGCCTCGGGCACGTCGGAGGCGAGCTGGAACGCGCGTTTTTCGCTGCGTTGGATCACGGTTACCGCGATGTTCTCGTCGACGAGCATCCTGGCGAGAGCCGTCCCCACCTGCCCACCGCCCGCGATCACCACTTGCTTGACGGGTCTTGACTCGATCCCTACCGATTCGAGAAACGCCGGAATGCGCTCGGTCCGGCCGACGGCGTAGAGCTCGTCGCCGCGGTGCAGACGGGTGTCGCCACGGGGGATGATCAGGTCTCCGTTGCGGCGGACCCCGGTCAGCACCCAACCCTCCGGCGCCGACATCTCCATGAGCGGCACACCGAAGATCTTTGCTTTTGAAGAAGGGCTGGCCTGGATCAACGCAAGCCTATCCTCAGCGAAGAACCGCGCCTTGGAAGCGCCGGGGACCCGCGTGATCCCGAGTATCTCCTCGGCGACCAGACGTTCCGGGTAAAGCGGGATGAGCTCGGGGTCATCCTTGAGCAGCGGGTTGAACTCGTGGTAGATGCGCCCCAGCCTCGCAACGGCTCGGGCGACGCCCAGCTTGCGCGCCGTGACGGCGGCCAGCAGGTTGGCGGCGTCATCGTTGGTGACGGCAAAGAAGAGATCCGCGCTCCCGATGCCCCGCGTCCGCAGGATCTGCGGGTTGCACGCGTCGCCTTGCACAGTCAGGGCGTCGAGGCGCTTTTCGAGTCGTTTGACCTTGTCCCGGTCGCGTTCGATGATGACCAGGTCGTGGCCTTCCTTGGATAGCTGCGAGGCGATGTGAAAACCGACTTCGCCCGCCCCGGCGATGAAGATCTTCATGCGCGCCGCATGGTAGCGCTTCTGCGGCCCCAAGTCATCCGAAGACGAGGACCGGCTTCGTGTAGAATCCGTCGTCGGGGCGTCGGGCCATTTCTGTCCACGGACGCCCCCCGGGGGCGCGAATCCGGTGTCACAAAGCGGTCATCATCCCGGCCCCGCGGGACCGCGGCCCTTCGTGACCGGGACGCTCCCGCGACTCCTCGGGCTTGCGCTTCTTCTCTACGCCTTTCTGGTCAGCATCGGGATGCTCGGCGCCTCGTTCAAGTTGTTCGGCGGCGGTGCCGTCGACGGCCTGATCGAGAGTGCAAAGAGCCCGCTCGTGGGTCTGTTCGTCGGGATCCTCGCGACGACGCTGGCGCAGTCGTCGTCGACCACCACGTCCATCGTGGTCGCGATGGTGGGTAGCGGAGCCATGCCTGTCTCGACGGCGATCCCCGTCGTGATGGGCGCCAACATCGGGACCTCGGTCACGAACACCCTCGTGAGTCTGGGGCATCTGACCCGCGGCCGCGAGTTCTACCGCGCGTTCTCGGCTTCGACGGTTCACGATTTCTTCAACATCATGGCGGTCATCGTTCTGTTCCCGCTACAGGTCACGACAAACGTCCTCGGGATCGTGTCGGAGTTCTTGGCCCGGACCTTTCAGGAGGTCGGCGGTCTCAAGTTCACCAGCCCTCTCAAGATGATCACCAAGCCCGCGATCAATCTGGCCGTCGAGCTTCTAGGAGACCTCCCGTGGATTCTGCTGCTCTGTTCCCTCGCCGTGATGTTCCTGTCTCTGCGGTACCTCGTCGTGATGCTGAGAGGTCTCGTCATGACGAGAGTCGAATCATTCTTCGACCTCGTGATCTTCAAGAATGCCGGCCGCGCGATGTTGTTCGGACTCGCGATCACCGTGCTCGTACAGTCGAGCAGCATCACGACCTCCGTCGTCATCCCGCTCGCCGGGGCGGACATCCTCTCGCTGCCGCAGATCTTCCCCTACACGCTCGGTGCCAACGTGGGGACGACGGTCACCGCGATGCTCGCGGCGTTGGCCGTCGGGGAGATCAGCGCCGTAACCGTAGCGTTCGCACACCTGACTTTCAACGTTCTGGGGATCTCGGCCATCTGGCCGATACGAACCGTCCGGAGAATCCCGATGGATCTCGCCAGGCGTCTGGCCCGGATCGCGCAACAAAACCGCTGGGTACCCATCGTCTATGTCGTGTTCAGCTTTTACTTGGTTCCGTTTCTCGTTATTCTGATGTTGAGGTGACGTGATGTTCAAGGAGTTGTTCGATCTGTTCCGCAAGGGAACCCAGCTCCAGCAAGCCTTCGAACGTTCGCAGGAAATGCTCCGCGAGGACCACGAGATGTTCGAAGCCGCCATCCGCTCCTTACGCGAGCGAGATGATGCGAAGATGGAGATCGACATTTATGCCAAGGATCAGCTGATCAACGCCTACGAACGGGAAGTGCGGCGGAAGGTGCTTACCCATCTGGCCGTTGGGAGCGAGCAAGATCTCAACGCGAGCCTGGTTCTGGTCAGCGTTGTCATCGACATCGAACGAATCGGGGACTACACCAAGAACATCGTCGAGCTCGCGCTGCACCACCCGGAAAAGCTCCAGTGCGGCCCCTTCGAGAACGACATCAAACGCATCGAGACGACCGTGAGCACGATGTTTCGTCTTCTTCTTGAGGCGTTGCCCGGCGATGACGAGGGCAAGGCGAGAGAGGTCATGTCCGAGCACTGGTGGATCGCGGAGCGCAGCAACAAGATCGTGCACGCGCTCATCGAGAACAAGGAAGCGGGTCTTCCCGCGCGGGATGCCGTGGCAACGGTGCTCTACGCCCGTTATCTCAAGAGAATATCGGCGCACCTCATGAACATCGCTTCGAGTGTGGTCAATCCATTCGATCAGATCGGGTTCCGCGAGAAGAGACCCAGACGCTAAGCTCGTGCGCCATAGACTCGAGTTCGCTCTCTATTTGATCATCAAGGGAATCCTGCGTGCTCTCCCGCACTCGGTGTCTCGCGGGTTCGGTCGCGGTCTGGGCTCGGTGGTCTTTCGTCTGAACGCGCACCACCGCAAGATCACCGAAAACAACATGAAGATCGCCTTCCCCGATTGGGACGACGCACGGGTCAAGTCCACCGCGCTGTCGTGTTTTCGGCATTGGGGTGCGATGGTGTGTGACACCGTCTCGGCCACGCGGTTCTCTCCGGACGAGTTGACCAGCCGCGTGGAGATCGAGGGACTCGAGCATCTCGAACGGGCAAAGGCACTGAACCTGGGAGTGATGCTGTACGGCGCGCACCTCGGGGCGTGGGAGATGGCGGCCCACGCGATCAGCGGGAGGATGGGTCCCCTGCATGTGATCGGCCGCCCGCTGAGTAACCCGCTCCTCGACGAGCACTTGCGAAGGGAACGCGAGCGCATGGGGCTCGTGTTCATCAAGAGACAGGGGGGCGCCCACCGCCTCGCAAAGCTCGTTCGCAAGAAACACATCGTCGGAATCGTGATCGACCAGCGGGTGCGCCCGCCCCAGGGGATCCTGGTTCCCTTTCTGGGGGAGAAGGCCCTGACGAGCCCGGTGATGGCGATCATCGGAGCACACAGCGGCGCCCCGGCGGTCCCCGTGTTCTGCTATGCGGTCGGGAAGGACCGTTACCATGCGATCATCCACCCGCCGGTGCTCCCCGAGCAAACGAGCCGCGACGATCAAGCGATCGCGGCGTTGACGCGCCGCTACATGGCGGTGATCGAGAACGAGATCCGCCGGCATCCGGAACAATGGATGTGGCTGCACCGTCGATGGCGTCTGGACTAGCGTTGATCTATTCGGTGCTCAGGCCGCTGCTCTTCGCGCTCGAGGCCGAGCGCGCGCACACGCTTTCGCTGGCGCTGATGCGCACCGTGGGGGCGATCGCTCCCGCCCGTGGTATCGTCGGGGCGCTGTTGTCGGTCGGGGGCGCGCGTCCGGTGCGGGCCTTCGGTCTCGTTTTTCCGAACGCGGTCGGTCTCGCCGCCGGCTACGACAAGGACGCGACCGCGTGGCGCGGCCTCGCGACGCTCGGGTTCGGACACGTCGAGATCGGAACCGTGACCCCCGAGCCCCAACCGGGGAACCCGAGACCCCGCGTCTTTCGTCTGGCGAGGGAACGCTCGTTGATCAACCGCCTCGGTTTCCCGAGCGCGGGGGCCCGTCGAGTCGCCGGCCGTCTCGGCGGACCCCGCCCGCGAGGCGTCGTCCTCGGCGTGAACCTCGGGAAGCAGAAGGACACTCCCCTCGAACGCGCCGTGGAAGACTACGAGGGGCTGCAGGCGACGTTCGCCCCGCTGGCGGACTACCTCGTCGTCAACATCAGCTCACCCAACACCGAGGGTCTCCGCCGGCTCCAGGGCCGCGACCACCTCGATGGGCTGCTGGGCCGGCTTGCGGCCCGCCGCGACGCCCTTGCGGTTGACCTCGGGCGGAAGGTCCCGCTGCTGGTCAAGCTGTCACCGGATCTCGACGACGACGAGCTTGTTGATGCCCTGGAAGTCATGACCGATCGTGGGATCGACGGTGCGATCGCGACCAACACGACGGTGGGGCGTGACGGGCTCGAGTCGCCCACCGCCCGCGAGACTGGTGGGCTGAGTGGCGCGGCGCTTCGCGACCGCAGTACGCGAATCGTGCGGCGTATTCACGATCTCACGTCGGGAAAGCTCCCTATCGTGGCCTGTGGAGGCGTGATGAGCGTCGAGGACGCGAAGCAGAAGCTCGATGCCGGGGCGAGCCTCGTCCAGATCTACACAGGCCTCGTTTACGGCGGACCAGGCCTTCCCCGCCGCATCCTCCGCGCTCTCTAGTCAGGGACGTGTACCAAAAGGGCGTTTTAGGGACACCTTGGAATAGGCCCCCGTGGTTCTCGCGATATCGCCAACAGCATTTTAAGGTGTCCCTAAACCCGGGGTTTGGTACACGTCCCTCTAGGAAAAGGCGTCGAGGAGGACGCGGGCGGCCGCGCCGGGGAGGGTCGCGTTCTCGCCCAGGTGGCGGCGCCAGTGACGCGCGCCGGGCTGCCCGGTGAATAACCCCTGCATGTGACGCGCGATGCGAGACAGCGGTACGCCTTCCGCGAGCCGCTCCTCGATGTAGGGGATCATCGCCTCGACGACCTGACGCCGGGTGACGGGAACCGCGTCGTCGCCGTAAAGATCCCGATCCACGGTGGAGAACAGGAACGGATCGTCGTAGGCGGCACGGCCGATCATGACGCCGTCGACGAACTCGAGTTGCCTGCGCACATCTTCCAGCGACGCGATTCCGCCGTTGATCTCGATGTACAGCTCCGGGTAGTCGCGCTTGAGACGGTGGACGTCCTTGTAACGCAGCGGTGGCACCGTGCGGTTGGCCTTGGGGCTGAGACCTCCCAGCACCGCCTTGCGCGCGTGGACGCTGAAGCGGTCGCACCCGGCCTCGGCGACGACGCGCACGAACGAGGCCATGTCCTCGTACCGATCGAGGTCGTCGATACCGATACGATGCTTGACCGTCACCGGGAGGCCCGTGGCCTGGCGCATCGCCGCGACCGCGTCGGCGACACGCTCGGGCTCCGCCATGAGACAGGCGCCGAATCTCCCCTGCCGGACCCTGTCGCTGGGGCAACCGACGTTGAGATTGACCTCGTCGTAGCCCCGATCCTCAGCGATCCTGGCGCATTCGGCGAGCGCGCGAGGGTCGTCTCCGCCGAGCTGCAGGGCGAGAGGTTTCTCCTCCGGGCTGAAACCGAGCAGGGAGTCGCGGTCGCCCCGCAACACCGCACCCGTGGTGATCATCTCGGTGTAGAGCAACGTGCGTCGTGTGATCTCGCGCATGAACCGCCGGTAGTGCCGATCGGTTCGGTCCATCATCGGCGCCACACTGAGCGGATAGGTCTTCCCTCTCCGGGAACCTGTCATGAACGACTCCTTCGGAGACCATTATTCATGATGCCGGTAGCGCCTACCACCGTGGGTAGACCATACTCGTACCATCCACGCTCGTGGGCCAGGAGGTGAAGTGATGCGCTATGCCGTTCTTCTTTGTCTGTGTCTTTCCGCTGTCGGCCTCGGCCCGCCGGTGGCCGCCCAAGAGGACCGGATGGTCGAGGAGGTCGCCGGGCTCCGAGCCTCCGTCGACGAGCTCGTGACCCTGCTCGACCGTTACATGAGCTACCAGAAGATCGAGCTGATGCTCAAGAGAGTCGACCTCAAGCAGCGACAACTCGCACCGATGGAACGCGAGCTGCGCACTCATAAGGATGACCTGGATTCCGCCGTCCGCGAGCTCGAAGATCTCGAAATGTACGTGGCACAGGTTGAGCTGGAGATCGAACAAGAGCTTCGTAGTGGAGGCGATATCCGGGACAGCGAGGCTCGCCGCATCATGAAGGAGATTGCGGCCCGACGCGAGACCCTCGAGGAGCGGATGGCCGACCTGGAGCGATCGGTGATGGAGCTGGAGAACGGCGTCGCCTCGCGGAAGAGAGAGCTCCTCGATCTGGAGGACGTCCTCGCCGACATGTTGGAGGAATGACCCCCGGTGCCGATCTACGAGTTCTACTGCCCGGACTGCCACACGGTCTTCAACTTCCTCTCGAGGTCGGTGAACACGACCACACGCCCCCACTGCCCGCGCTGCAAGCGTCCCGAACTCGAACGGAAAGCATCGGCGTTCGCGATCTCGAAGGGTCGCGCGGAGCCGACCGAGGACGGCCTTGCGGGCGTCGACGACAGTCGTCTCGAGCGGGCGATGCAGACCCTGGCGAAAGAGTCCGAGGGCATCGACGGCGGTGACCCGCGCGAGATGGCTCGCCTGATGCGCAAGGTCTACGACTCCACCGGGCTCCCGCTTGGGGAGAGCATCGACGAGGCGATTCGCCGGCTCGAGGCGGGCGAGGACCCGGACTCGATCGAGGAAGCGATGGGTGACGTGCTCGACGAAGAGGACCCCTTCGCGGCCGGCCCGGGCGGCCGGATCCTGAAGCGCATCAAAAGGCGGCTGAGACCTGCTGCGATCGACGACTCGCTCTACGAGCTGTAGGTGCAGGCCGGATCAGGCGGCGTCGTCACCGCCCGGTGGGAACAGGGTCCGCAGCAGGTTGCCGAGGACGTGGGCGGCATCGGTCATCGTGAAGATGCCTGCGAGCCGGTCGTCCTTGACCACGACCGCGGCGTCGATCGCGTTTCGCGCCATGTGCATCAGGACCGAGTCCAGCGGCTGGGTCGATTCCACGATGTAGACCTCGGATGCGCAGATCTCCCGGACGACCGGCGTATCTCCTGAAGGACGATTGAGTCTCGGATCGAGCGCGAGCTCGACCTCGCGGTCACTGACCACGCCGGTTAGACGACCGCTGTCCATCACCGGAACGTGTCGGATGTCGTGCTCGTTCATCATCTCCCGCACCCGAGCCACGGGATCGTCGATCTCGACCCAGTGCGGGAACGGGGTCATGAACTTCCGAATCGAGGGGATGCGTCTCATCGTCTCTTCCGCGGATCCGCGACCCGTTCGATCCTAGACCCATGCTCTCCTATTTCCAAGCCCTCCAGCCGTTGTTTCATCGTCCTGGTTCTAATATCTTCAGAAGCCATGTACACCTGCCCGATGCATCCCGAGATCCGGCGGCCGGAACCCGGAAGCTGTCCGCAATGCGGCATGGCGCTCGAGCCCGTCGCGGTGTCCGTCGAACCCGACCGGGAAGACCCCGAGCTGATCGACATGACCCGCCGGTTCTGGATCAGCCTCGCGCTCACGGTCCCGATTTTCGGTATCGCGATGTCGGAGATGATCCCCGGGAGACCGTTGCAGGAAGCAGTGGCGACGCGCGCCCTGGAATGGATCCAGCTCGTCCTGGCCACCCCCGTGATCGTGTGGGGCGCGTGGCCGTTCTTCAAACGCGGGTGGGAATCGATCACGAACCGTTCGCCCAACATGTTCACGTTGATCGCGCTGGGGACCGGCGCGGCCTATCTCTACAGTCTGGTCGCGGTCCTGGCACCGGGTCTGTTCCCCGAAGCTTTCCGCGACGCGGATGGCCACGTCGCCGTGTACTTCGAGGCGGCCGCCGTCATCACGACCCTCGTGCTGCTCGGCCAGGTTCTCGAGCTGAGGGCGCGAAGAAGAACCGGTGACGCGGTTCGTGCGCTTCTCGAGCTCGCCCCCGAGACCGGGTTGCGTCTTGCCGACGACGGGACCGAGCAGGAGGTGCCGCTCGACGAGATCGTTCCCGGCGATCGGTTGCGGGTGCGACCGGGGGAAAAGATCGCGGTGGACGGTGTCGTTCTTGACGGCGCGAGCGCGGTGGATGAATCGATGGTCACCGGCGAGTCGATCCCGGCGGAGAAGAACCCGGGTGACTCCGTGATCGGCGGGACGATGAACGGCAACGGGTCGCTGATCATGCGGGCCGAGCGCGTCGGGGCCGAGACCCTCCTGGCGCGGATCGTCCAGATGGTCGCCGATGCGCAACGCAGCCGGGCCCCGATCCAACGTCTGGCGGATACCGTCGCGGGTTACTTCGTCCCGACCGTCATCGCCGTCGCGGTCGTCGCCTTCGTGGCGTGGAGCCTTCTCGGACCCGATCCGAGACTCGCCCATGCGCTCGTCGTCGCGGTGTCGGTGCTGATCATTGCGTGCCCGTGCGCGCTGGGTCTTGCGACACCCATGTCGGTGATGGTCGCGACGGGACGAGGAGCGTCCGTCGGCGTGTTGTTCAGGAACGCCGAGGCGATCGAGACGCTTCGACAGGTCGACACCCTGGTCGTGGACAAGACCGGAACGCTGACCGCGGGTCGGCCCGAGCTCGTCGCGGTCGTTCCCGTCGACGGGGTCGACGAGGCGGAAGTGGTGCGGTATGCGGCCGCGGTCGAGCGAGGAAGCGAACATCCCCTGGCCGCGGCGGTCGTCGCGGGGGCGGCGTCGAGG
Organism: Candidatus Polarisedimenticolaceae bacterium; assembly: GCA_041625075.1. GTDB lineage: Bacteria > Acidobacteriota > Polarisedimenticolia > Polarisedimenticolales > Polarisedimenticolaceae > JBFJTV01. The sequence continues at coordinate 12,033 of JBFJTV010000032.1, forward strand.
GAACTGGACGTCCCCGGCGTCGAGGCGTTCGCGGCCCACCCCGGAGAGGGGGTGACCGGGCGTGTCGAGGGCCACGAGATCGCGCTCGGCAACGGCCGCTTGCTGGCGAACCTCGGCATCGAGGCGGCCGCGCTGATCGACCGGGCCGACACTCTCCGCGACGACGGCGTGACCGTCGTCTTCCTCGCCGTTGACGGCCGGGCTGCCGGGATCCTCGGTGTGAGCGATCCAATCAAGGCAACCGCGATCGCGACGATCCACGAGCTACGCGACGAGGGAATGCGCATCGTCATGCTGACCGGTGACAACAAGCTCACCGCGGAGGCAGTGGCAAGGAGGCTCGAAATCGAAGAGGTCGTCGCCGGCGTCCTGCCCGATCAAAAGGCGGAAGCGGTTCGGAATCTTCAAGAGGAGGGACGCGTTGTCGCGATGGCTGGCGACGGCGTCAACGATGC
>JBFJTV010000033.1:0-12397 GCA_041625075.1 Candidatus Polarisedimenticolaceae bacterium
CCCCGCCAAAGACCACCGCTACAAAGCCGGAAGACCCGGTCGCGATCGAAACGGCCCTGACACCGTGGAAGGTGTCGCCGCTCTGCGCGACCGTCACCGCCGCCGACCAAGTCACGCACATGTCGTCGCTGCGCGTGACGGCGAGGCCGAGGTCGCCGCTCGCGTCGGCCACGATCATGGCCGCATAGACGCTGTCGTCGGCCGCGAGGCGCGCGGCGTAATCCTTGACGTCGATCGCGACGTCGGTCTCGGCGCCAAAGCTCGCACCGCCGTTGGCCGAGTTCGCCGAGCGCAGCTGGAGGTCCTCGAGCATCAATGCGCAGACGCGGCCGTCACCGGTCCCGAAGACAGCACCGTTGCTGTCCGCCGAAGGGACCGCCGGGAGCATGTTGTCGAGCGAGATCTCGTTCGCGGGGAGGTCGTTGACGATGTTCATCCCCGCCGTCGCGGTCGCCGTCAGGGCGCACGACACCGCGAGCGTGGCGAGAACGATGACCGTCCGTCGAGTCGGTTTTTGAACCATGTAAAACGCCCGAATCCGGTTAGTCTTTACGAGGCGCCGGCACGCGTGTCAAGCATATTTGCTCCGAAAACCACGACTTTCCGGAAACCTGCTAGAGGTATCATGAGAACGATGTCCGACCCTTTGCCGGACCCAGCGGCGTTCGATCGACGACGACAGACCGTCGGGCTGTTCCTCGGGCCGGTGGTGCTCGGACTGGTTCTCGCGCTCCCGACCGGTCTCTCTCCGGAAGCCCACCGACTGGCCGCCGTCTTCGCGCTGGTCATCGTTTTCTGGGTGACCGAGGCGATCCCGCTCGGCGCCACGGCGCTTCTCGGCACGGCGCTCACCATCGTCTTCGGCGTGGCCGACGCCAAGCAGGCGTTCGCGTCGTTCGGCCACCCGATCATCTTTCTCTTTCTCGGCTCGTTTCTCATCGCGGCGGCGATGGCGCGCCACGGGCTCGACCGCCGGATCGCGCTGTTCGTGCTTTCTCGAAGCTGGGTGGGGGAGCGCCGGGCGCGCATCCTGCTCGCCTTCGGGGCGATCGCGGCGTTCCTGTCGATGTGGATGTCGAACACGGCGACCACGGCGATGATGCTCCCGATCGGTCTCGGCGTGCTCGCCGCGTTGCCCGGCGAGGGCGGGCGCGGCGGCTACGCGACCGCGCTCATGCTGATGATCGCGTTCTCGTGCAACATCGGAGGCATCGCCACGCCGGTCGGCACCCCGCCGAACCTCATCGCGCTCGGGATGTTCGAGGAGATCCTCGACGTGAAGATCTCGTTCGTGCAGTGGATGAGCTTTGGCGCGCCGGTTACGATCGTCTGTTTCGTCTTTGCCTACATTGTGATCCGGCGGCTCTTCGCCGTGCGTGCCGAGGTCGTCGCGGGTGCGGCCGAGGCCTTCCGCGGCGAGCGCGAGAAGCTCGGCCCGTGGAGCGCGGGGGAGAAGGCGGCGCTCACCGCGTTTCTCGTGGCGGTCACTTTGTGGACACTCCCGGGAGTGCTGTCCCTCGGGTTGGGATCCGGGTCGGCGCTCGCGAGCGCGCTCGAGCGGTTGCTCCCCGAGAGCGCCGTGGCCGTCATCGCGGCGTCGTTGCTGTTCGTAATTCCGGTTGATTGGTCCCGGCGCGAGTTCGCGCTCGACTGGCGTCACGCGGTGCGGATCGACTGGGGGACGATCCTGCTGTTCGGCGGCGGGCTCGCGCTCGGGAGCATGGCGTTTTCGACCGGTCTCGCCGAGGCGATCGGCGGCGCGCTTTTGAGCGGCTCGGGCGAGATGTCGCTGGTGTTGCTGGTGCTCCTCGCCGTGTTCATCGCGAACATCATGACCGAGTTCATGTCGAACACCGCGACGGCCAACCTGTTGATCCCGACCTTCCTGGCGCTTGCCGGCACCTCTTCGGGCTTGGCGATTCTCCCCGCGATCGGCGCCACCATCGGCTGCTCTCTCGCGTTCTGTCTCCCGGTCGCGACGCCACCCAACGCCATCGTCTACGGCAGCGGCCACGTCCCGCTGACCGGCATGATCCGCGCGGGTGTTTTTCTCGATCTCGGCTGCGGCTTGCTGGCGTGGGTGGTTCTGTTGGTGTTGCGCAACGTGTGAGCCTAAGCCGCTGATGGTCGCGTCTACTTTCGCTGGTCGGGTACAGGGAGGAGCCGATCCTAACATCGCACGGGTGGACGGGATACAATGCCGGAAGTTTTGCTGACACGACATGATGAAGAGGTGTCGAAGGAGGATTTCATGAGACAGATCTACGGGTTGCTTGGGCTCACGCTAGTGATGGGCATTGCGGTGGCCGTACTTGGCACCGGGTCGGTAGGTGCCCAGGATCCGTTAGAGGCCGGGACGGTTCTGAAGCGAACGGTGCTGACGGGCGCTGAGGAATTAGAAGCGATTCTGGTGCTCCGTGAAGTTCCGCCAGGCGCAGAGAGCGGCTGGCACACCCAATCAGACACCGAGATCGTTTACATTATCGAGGGGTCTGCCATACTTGAGGTGAAAGGCAAGGAGGCCGTTACCGTCAAGGCAGGAGAGGCTTTCACAACTTCGGCCGGTGTTGTACATAATGTGAAAAACGCAAGCAGCAGCGCACCGGTAAAAGCGGCGGCCTTCTACATCGCCAAGAAAGGCGCTCAATTCGAAGACCTTTCCGTTCCGGCAGAATAGGTCGGCGACCTCTGCAGTGCGTCACCGACTTTGGCGAAGTCTGCAATTGCAGACTCGAAATCTGATTCCTTGATCTGGAGGTCTCGTCTCTTGCGCCGGTTTGATCTGCGTTACGGTCGACGAGCCAAGCCACCACCTGGCACGCACACCGCGTTCCGGTCTTCCGGTTAACAAACCTCACCACTCCTCGTCGGATACGCGATCCTCGCCGGTGCCTGAGGGCTCGCCATGGCCGCTGCTTTTTGAACCGCCAGAACCACCGCAGCTTCCCTGCAAACAGAAGAGGGCCGGCCCCACGGTCGGCCCTCTGCAGAGGCGTGATGCTGTGTATTCGGCCGCACACCCCATCAGGGGAGAAGGGTCAGGACAATCTCTCGCTGCACATCGCGGCAGCCAGATTCAGAGTGTGGGTCTCGGACTTTCACGAAATCCACTGCAAGATGGAAAGCCGCCCCGCCAGGACTGTAAACTAGGCCGCGCGTGTGAAGCTCAGCGGGACAGCCGGCAAACCCGTCCGGTCCAATGTCGAGGTTCACTTGCGTACGCCCCGTGCCAAGGAATACGCGCGGGTCAGGATTCGTAGGATCACACAGCCCCTCCGTGACGACGTCAGGCGGGCAGTACATCTGGGGCGCGTCCATGTAGATGCCATGGACGCGCACTCGGCTTCCGGCAAGCAGGATGAAGTCATTGAAATCGTCACCGTAGCTCCACGCCGATCCGTTGTCCTCGGTCCGGATCACTCCCCAGTACGGGCCGAGGTCGATGAAGCAAGCACCCGCCTCGCTCGGGCACCCTGGGCGATCTGCCCATGCAGCACCGCCTGCGAGTGCAGCCGCCAACGAGAAAGCTATCAGCATTGATGTTCGTCGCATTCGGGTAGCTCCTTTCTCTGCGATTGCGTTTTAGCTAGTTCGGCCTTCAACGGTGCCCTCGGTGTGGCGGGCCACGCGCCGTAACACTACTGACCTCTGCGGACACGTGGAGGCGCGTCCGATTTGCGCGCACCGTTGGTGCGCCCCTTCCTCGACACCGTATGCTCGATCTCCTTGTGGTGAACCTCAGAGTTGCGGCTTGGGGGAAATGGCAGGTGGACCGGGCACGCACACGAAACCACGCAACTGTGGCAATCGGACGCTGCCGCCGGTCCATCGTTGGTGCCTTGCGCTGTACCTGTCTAACGAGAACTCGATTGAGGCGGGCAACCGCAACTCTAATTCGGCGGTACATATCGTCATTCGCAGGAAGCCCGGAAAGAAGCGTCAAGGGCGATTCAAACCCCCAACCGTAACTCATCTCAAACCCGCGGTTAACTGCCCGGACGGTTGCAGAATTCCTGAGAAATCGTGTAGTTGCAGCGACAATCCGGCGAGGCCCGCTACTGTCGTCGGGCTTGTCGTCGATCATGCCCCCGTGTCACCTCAAAACGTCAGCCCGAAGGTGATCAAATAGGTCCGCGGCCGCTGGTAATCACGCTCGCTTGAGATACGACCGAACCGTGAGCACGACGTGCTCGGCCACGGATCCTTGCCGGGACCGCAGTTGCCGTCCGCCTCCCAGACCAGAGTTCCGGCCGCGTTGGTCACAGCGCTGGCACTGGTCCCGTAGGAAATGACTGCACTCTCGTTGGTGAGATTGAGGACGTCCACCTTGAGCCAGCCGTTGAGCTGCTTCCAGACCGGAAACTGATAGCGGCCGCTCAGATCGAGTCGCCACCAACCGTCGAACCGGTCGCTGCCCCGGCCGTCGAAGAAGTGCTCGTAGGTCCCTGTGTCGTTGAGGTAGGCCGGATTGTCGTTGTACGGGACGCTCGCGACTTTGTTCCAAACCTCGCCGGACTCGTACGTCAAGACGCTGCCGAGCACGAACTGACCCGCGCGGTCGAAGTTCCAGCGGTAGTTTCCCCAGGCCCTGAGACGATGCGTGATGTCCGTGTTCAAAAGACCGTATGGCACGGCTGCCGATTCCGGTCGCGACTCGACCCAGTTACCGATCTGGGTTCCGATGGCGTGCGTGTGGTTCTCATCGTAGTTGCCCTTTGTCTGCGACCAGGTGTAGTTGCCGCCGATGCCCCATTTCACACTCGGTCGCCAGTCCGCAACCAACGTCGCAGCCTGGTACTCACGCGTCGCCTGGCCGGCGTTGTCCCAGAGCCGCGAGTCAAACGAGAAACTTGTGGCTGGTGGCGGCAGTGGGTTGCTGATCGTCGTCGTGCCGTAGCCACCGACGAAATCGTCGATCAGCCGTTTGAACCGGCGGTCGATGAAGGCGAGAACGAGCGAGCCCGAGTTCCGCGGGAGCGCGTGGCGCACCGAGAAGTTGAAATCGTCCGCGTAGGGCGCGGTGAGACCGGGGGCCAGAAACTCCGTCGGTTGCTCGGGGTCGGTCACCGAGTTGACGATGCCCCAGCAGGTTCCGGACGGGAGACCGCCACCCGGGTTGTTGGTCGCGCACGAGGGGTGCGTGTCGCGGAGGATGTCCTCCATCACCGAAGCGGTCTGGAGCGTGAACGCCGGACCCGTGTACAGCGTCTGAACGTACGGCCCGTGACCGACACTGGTGACGCGACCGAAGACCCCGTCGTTGAAGCGACTGACGTACCGCCCCCACGTGGCCTGGACCTGCCAGTTCTGGTTGATGCTGTAAGTTGCGCCCAGGCGCGGGGCAATCTCGTCAAAGGCGAGGTTGTGCTCGGGCAGCGGCCCCGTTCCGTCGTAGTCGTCCCAACGCAAGCCGATGTCGAACCGCCACTTGTTGACTTCCCAGGTGTCCTGGACGTAGAGCCCGATGTTCTCGAGGTTCTGACCGCCCGCGAGCCCGAGCGCCTCCCACTTGTAGACGGCCATCTCGCCGCCGGCGAACACCGAGCTCAGGTTGTACAGCACCGGGTTGTCCGGGTCCCCGGAGTTGTTCACGGCGAACGGCGTGGCGGTCAGTGGTATGGGCAGCATGTTCAGCCCGGTCACCGACTGCACGTTCTCACCCGCCGTCTGCGAGTCGACGTACTGCGCGCCGTACTCGAGCGTGTGACTGCCCCAGCTGGCCGTGCTGATCGCCTGGGTGAGGTTCAGCCCGACCGTCTCGTTGTCGCGGACGTTCTCATCGCTGACGTCCCACCAGTGGTTGTTGAACACCGCCCCGCGACCGAGGTCGAAGAACGGCGAGCCACCGGCCGGGTCGCCACCGGCGGCGATCGACACTTCCTTCTGGGTCACCTGGAGGTCCAGGAAGAAGTTCGGTGTCAACACGCCCTGGTAGACGAGCGCACCGATGGTGCGTGGGTCGAGGCGCTTGCCGTTGGCCGCCGCGAGCTCGCCCGCGGGATACGCCGCGCGATTGTCCTCGGTCCGCTCGAAATCGAGGTAGTTGACCTCGAGCACGTGGTCCGCGGTGATCGCGCCCTTCAGCTTGATCTGCCAGCGGTCCTCTGCGCGGTTGGTCGTGAAGCTCTCGCCCGTCAGGACCGTCGTGTTGTTGTAGGCGGTATCCGGAATCGTCCTGGCGCCCAGAAAGAACCACAGATGGTCCTTCATGATGTAGCCGCCAAAGGTGGCCTGGTAGACCTGGTTGACGTCGTCGGCCTGGTCCTCGCCGAATGGCGTCTGCGAGTTCCAGCTCTCGTTGCTGAACTCGGCCCGGATCGTCCCGTCGAAGGTGTTCCCGCCGGTCTTGGTGATGGCGTTGATCACACCACCCTGGAACCGGCCGTAACGCGCACCGATACCGGAGGTCAGAACCTGGACCTCCTCGACTGCGTCCTCGAGGTATAGCGGCGGAGCGGTTCCCAAGTACGGATCGGAAAACTCCGCGCCGTCCAGCAGGTAGACGTTGTCAAACAACTTCGCGCCGGAGATCGAGAGCTCTCCGGAATGGGGGCCGTGGGCGATATTCGGCGCGTACGTCGCCACGGCCGGAATGTCGCGATTCTGGATCGGAAGCTCCTCGACGGCCCCGGCGTAGTCGAAGTTCTGGCCGACCGCGGTAGTCTCGAGTGGAGCGGCGGTACTGTAGATGGTTACCTCCTCGACGATCCGCTCTCCTTTCTCGAGGACGACGTCGATAGGAACCGTCTGGCCGACGCCCAGCCGGAACGACACGCTCACGGGTTGCATCCCCGGAGCCACGAACTCGACGGCGTAGGGCCCCACCGGTAACAACGCTGCCAGGAAGACGCCGTTGACAGAGCTCTTGACGACCCGCTCGCCCTGAAGGGCGGACGAGACTAAGCTCACGCGGGCGCCGACGACGGGGTTGCCCTCTTCATCGACAACCTTGCCGGTCACCCGGCCGGTGATCTGAGCCTGCCCGAACGCGAGCGCGGGGACGAACACAAGAACAAGGATCGTGAGCACGAGTGTCCTCATGGTGAGCCTCCTGGCTCCCTTCGGGGTGTGGTGCTTCCCCGATGCGCGTGCTGGCCCCCGGCCCGGAGGACGCCGCGCCACCAATTGGGGAGGCGCGACGCCCGTCCGTCTGCCGTTGGTTGTTCAGGGTGTCGGCCGCACCCCGGTCTCGACCCAGCTCACGAGATCCTGGAAAGCGGCGATTGCCTCCCCTTCGGTGAACGTGCAATGTCCGAAGTAGTCCACTTGGCGTTGGACCAGCATGTCGGATCGGCCTGCATCGGCGACGATCGCCGCGTAGGCCTCCTCGTGGAAGATGGGGACGACCGGATCCAAAGCGTTGTGAAGCGTCAGGACCGGGATCGCGAGCCTGCCGTGGGGTTGATACGAGCGACGAAGGAAATTCACACCGGCGGGCGAATCCTCGAACCGGTCCACCGCGGCGTTGAGCGCCGAGTCGTCAGAAGAGCCCGTGTAGTACATGCTCATGTTGCCGAAGAAGGGGTGATGGTTGGTGCGATCGAAGATGTCGTCGAGGAACGTCGAGGTGCCGATCTCGGTCTCCCAGATGTTGAACGACAGCGGGATCACGATGGAGAACAGCACCTCCGTGGGGACGGTGGTGCGGATGTCGACCTGATCCACCTCGCACATCTCCATCGCGGAGCCGAAGTCGGAGAGAACGGCCCCCACGATTGCGGGCTGGACCTCGTACTGCCAATCGAGTCCCGGCGGAACGTTGAAGACGTCGCCGGGGACCACCCCGGGGAAGAAGTAATCGAACGTGATCCGAACGTCGGCCAACCAGTAGACCTCCATCCGGGTGCCGCCGACGGGAGAGCACATCGGCAGGGCGCCGTCGAACAGACCGGGGTTCTTTTCGGCCAGAGCCAGGCTCATGATCCCGCCCAGCGACTCGCCGAGCAGATAGACCTTGTCGGGTTCGGCAAATGTCTCGATCCATAGGTTGCGTGCCTGTCGAGTGCGTTGGATGCCGTCGATGATGGCAAAGCCGGTTTCCGACCGGCTCGTGTAGGCCAGGCCGTAGCCAAGAGCCAGAAGCTCTTGTCCGAGGGGGGAGGAGGCGAACGGCGGCAGGGCCGGCTCTCGGTCGGGCCCGGTGTATCCGTGGACGAAGACGACCAAGTCTCCGTTCCACGGCTCGGGCGCGTACAAACCGTACTGCGCGCCGCCCGCGCTGGTAATGACTTCCGTCGTCTCGGCCTGCGCGAGAGCCGCGACCAGGACGAAGGCAAGTACTACGATCGGCACATACTTTCTCGAACGCCGCGTAACCATGCCACCCTCCTTTTCATCATCATGGTTGACGGGAGAACAGCGAATACCAACGCCTTCAGCACTCCGTCGAGGAAGCCTCGGCGACCCTGGACCGGAAGTAGCTAGGGTCCCATGCGATGTGTCGTCAAGGTGCGGAGCAAGTGTTCGAGCCGGTGAGCGAAAGGTGTGTGGTCAGGCGTCGCTTCTTCGAGACCGGCTGATCGTAGACTGGCTAGTGGGCCGCTTGGTGCGCGTTGTTACGTCGCGAAGCATTGGACTGCCCGAAGGTTGAGGGGTTCATTTCGGTTTGGTGGTAGCACCTTGCAGCGACCGAGTCAACCAACCAAGGTGGTCGTTATACTCTGTTGTTGGACACCACCTTGTCGCGGCACGGGACGGATGACTCGCGAATCACGGAGAAGGGCAGGGGTCGCTCAGTGAGCGCTCAGCGTCACCACTGCTCGACTCGGCGCCGTCGGGGCTGACGGCGGTGACCAAATACGCCAGCAGCTCGCCCGGATCCGGTACGGTCGTGTCTCCAACGGGCCAGTCCGTGTCGAACGTAGCGAAAATGCACGAGAAGATGCCGCCGGGCACGCCGCGATAGACGCGATAGAACGCGACGGGGTGCATCGTGGAGTGCTCGAGATCCTCCCACGACCAGTTGCCGTCGCGGTTCAGCACGAACGAGTCGGCGGCACCGGGGCCCGACACCTGGAGGTCGGTGAACGGTGGCACGATCTTCAGAACTTCACCGTCGTGGTCGGTGATGTAGATCTCGCCGCGCGAATCCAGACCGAAGCTCGACAGGTCGTTGGAGCCGATCGCGTTCTCCGGATCGAGCACGGTGGTCCAATCCTGAGTATCGGTGACCTCATCGCCCGCGATCCGGAAGCTGCGGATGAGGCTCGAGCCCCAGTCGCCGTAGAAGTACGTCCCGTGGAATCCGGGCATGCGGCAGCCGCGGTAAACGAATCCTCCGACCACCGCGCGGCCGTCGCTGCGCCCGTAGTCGATCACCGGGTCGGTCAGAGACGGATCGTTGCAGCTCGGGACCCCGGGGCACGAGACCGGAGTCGGGTCGCAGTTCGAGGTGTTCGGATCGAAGCAGTGGCTCCCCTCCATCTGCCTCCAGCCGTAGTTCCTCCCCGGCGCCGACGCGCCCGCGACCCAGTTGATTTCTTCCCAGCATCTCTCCCCGACATCGCCGAGGTACAGGTCGCCGCCTTCCGGATCAAAAGCGAAGCGCCACGGGTTGCGCAGCCCATAGCTCCAGATCTCGTCGCAGTCGCCCCCGGGTCCGTCGGCGAGCGGATTGTCCGGAGGAACGGAGTAGTTCCACGGGCCGTCGCCGCACTCCGGCGCGTTCCCTGCTGCCGGATCGACGTCGATCCGCATGAGCGTTCCGAGAAGCGTGCCGGTGTTCTGTCCGTTGCCGCAGGTGCCGGCGTTGTCGCCGTTGACACCGCCGTCTCCCGAGCCGATGTAGAGATAGCCGTCGTCGCCGAAGAGCAGGTGTCCCACGTTGTGACGCAGCGCCGGCTGATTGAGCGTCAGGATGCGAAGCTCGCTGCCCGGGTCGGCCACATCCGGGTCCCCCGCATCCACCGAGTAGCGCGCCACGACGCTCGCGAACGGCGGCCCCTCCGTGTAGCTGACGTAGAAGAAGCCGTTCTGCGCGTAGTCGGGGTGGAAGGTGAGACCCAGCAGACCCATCTCCGGGTCCGACGTCGAGTTGACGGCCGCGCTGATGTCGAGGAAGACGTAAGTCGTCGCCGGAGGCTCCCCGCGCTTTTTGAGGTGGATCAGCCCGTACTGGTCCGCGATGAAGATCCTGTCGTGGTCTCCCGGCGGGGCCGTGACGTACAGCGGTCGCCCCAGACCTGTCGCCACGGGAACGATCGTCAGCGTCGTGTTCGACACCGGCGACACGCCCTCGCAGGGATCCTGGGCGTCGGAAACCGAGATACCCCCGAGCAACATCGGGGCGAGAAAGAGCGCGCAACCCAATCTAACGGAGCTCATTTGCTTGCCGCCCGGGATTATGCCAGGGATTCGCGCTCGCGAGGAGGCTCACCATCGGCGATCCGATACTGTCCTCAACCTTCGTCAGCGACATCGCGGCGTGTCCATACCCCGCAAGATCCTCTCCTATGCCTCCATCCGCTCGCCGTCGCGACTTCCCTTGTGGAGCCGCAGCGATAGATCGGTCGTCTCTGCTCGCCTCGGTGGGTCTGATCTGAGTTGCGCTTGATCCGTGAAAGGCTAAGATAAGTCGTTGAGAGCAAGGAGCTTACCGTGGACGCGATGGCGTTCTGTTTCGGTGGTCCGGTACGGTGAGTCTGATACTGAACCTGGTCGATCGCGGTCTCGTCCCCGACCCGCTGATCCGCACCGGTATCCGCCGTCTGTTGCGTGAGCGTCTGCGGGAGCAGGACCGAGGCAGCGACGCCGCACAGGCCGCCTCGCGGGAGCGACTGCTCGAGACGATGCGTCAGGGGCCGATCGCCGTCGCCACCGGCAAGGCCAACGAGCAGCACTACGAGGTGCCGGCGGCCTTCTTCCGGAAGGCGCTAGGCGTCCGATTGAAGTACAGCTCGTGTTACTGGCCCGAGGGCGTCGATAGCCTCGACGCCGCCGAGGAGGCGATGCTCGACCTGACCTGCCGTCGCGCGGGCGTCGAGGACGGCATGCGCGTTCTCGACCTCGGGTGCGGTTGGGGGTCAATGGGCCTGTGGGTCGCCGGGAAGTTCCCGTCGAGTCGCGTCAGCTGCGTGTCGAACTCCAATTCGCAGCGCGAGTTCATCGAGTCCGAAGCACGGCGACGCGGGCTGGTCAACATCGAGGCCATCACCGCCGACATGAACGACTTCCGTCCCGACGGCCGCTTCGACCGCGTCATCTCGGTCGAGATGTTCGAGCACATGCGAAACGTCGAGGCTCTGCTCGACCGCCTCGCAGACGGTCTCGCGCCGGGTGGCCGGGTTCTGGTGCACGTCTTCTGCCACCGGGAGTTCGCCTACTTCTACGAGGACCGGCGAGCCGGCGACTGGATGGCACGCCATTTCTTCACCGGCGGCATGATGCCCTCCTGCGAACTGTACCTCGAGCTGCGCAGCCGACTCGTCGTCGAGGAACGCTGGCAAGTCAACGGACGACACTACGAGAAGACGCTGCTGGCCTGGCTCGAGAGGACCGACGCAGCCCGGGAGGAGATCCTCGAGATCTTCCGCGAGTTTTACGGCCGCGACCGGGCGGCGATGTGGTTTCGGCGTTGGCGCGTGTTCTTCCTCGCCTGCGCCGAGCTGTTCGGTTACAGAGATGGTCGCGAGTGGTTCGTGTCCCACTACCGTTTTCGACCGGGCGGCGAGCCCCGAGGTTGAGCCCATGATCATCTTTTTGCGCATTCTGTTTGCCGCGATTTTGCTAGCCATGCTGGCCGTCACGATCAACGCGAGCCTGCAGCAGGGCGTGTTCGAGGCCGGCCGGGTGCTGTGGCCGGATCCCTGGTTTCGCGCGACCCTCGCGGACGCCTACTTCGGGTTCATCACCGTCTACGTGTGGATTGCCTACCGCGAGCGCACCTGGTTCTCCCGCGTGCTGTGGTTCGTGCTGGTGATGTCGCTGGGCAACATCGCGATCGCCGTCTACGTATTGAACCGGTTGTTCCGCGTGCGGCGTGATGCGCCTCTCGAGGCGGTGCTGCTGCGGCAGGAGGCCGGGCCGTGACGGCACCCGTCCTGGTGCTGATCGCGACCATCGCGATGATGGCCGTGATCTGGCTGTTCAGCGTGCGCCTGCGCGACGCGAGCATCGTTGACATCTTCTGGGGCGCCGGCTTCGTGGTCGGGGCCTGGCTGTACTTCGGCTTGACCGAAGCGGCGACGGCGCGCAAGTGGCTGGTGGCGGTGCTGGTCACGGTGTGGGGCGTACGTCTGACGATCCACCTGTTCGTGCGCAATCGCGGCAAGGGCGAGGACTACCGCTACCGCGCGATGCGCGAGCAGTACGGACCGCGCTTCTGGTGGATCAGCTGGTGGACCGTCTACTTGCTGCAGGGCCTGATCATGTGGGTCGTGGGGCTACCGACGTGGGTGGC
>JBFJTV010000034.1:0-12337 GCA_041625075.1 Candidatus Polarisedimenticolaceae bacterium
CTCGGTATTCACGGGTCTGCTGCTCGTCCTTTACCTGGTGCTCGCGGGGGGTTTGGGGGGCTTGCTGGTGGGGGCCCTGGGGATCAAGAGCCAGTGGATCTTCCTGACGGCGGTCGTAGTCGTCGGTGTCATCCTGATCCCGGTTCGCAACCAGATCCAGTCGTTCGTCGATCGCCGGTTCTTCCGCTCGCGGTTCGACTATCCGCAGACGCTCAACAACCTATCGACAACCCTTCGCACCGCCACCGACGTGCGCGAGATCACGAGCGCGGTGGCCGAACAGGTTCAGGAAGCCGTGCGCAGCCGTGCCGTCGTGGTGTTCGTACGGAGAGCGACGAGCGGGACCCTCAAGGCCGTGTCGAAGATTGGTCTTCCCGACGAGGCACTGCAGCGTCTGGAGATTCCGGCGGGGAGCCAGGCATTGACCCACGGGGCCGAGGTTGTCGCGGCGGAAGAGCTGCCGTCGTCGTTTCGCCGATTCGTACGGGACTCGCGCGCGGAATGGATCGTTCCGGTGCGCCGCGACGGCGAACTCCTCGGCGCCATCACGCTGGGCAAGAAACTCTCCGGAACTTCGTTCGACGTCGACGACCGCGAGTTCGTCGCGGCGGTCGCCGCCCACCTGGCCGTCGCGCTCGAGAACGTCCACCTCCGCGAGAAGGGTGCCGAGGTCGATCGCGCGCTCGAGATCCAACGTCATCTCCTGCCGAAGAGTTTGCCCGAGATCGAGGGATACGACATCGCGGCCCGCTGGCAGCCCTCGCGGATCGTGGGCGGGGATTACTACGACGTCATCGATCTCGGTGCCGGCCGCTTCGGGCTCTGTATCGCCGACGCCACCGGCAAGGGCATGCCGGCGGCGCTTCTGATGTCGAACCTCCAGGCGGCCGTTCGTGCGCTCGCCCCCGGAACACCGTCACCCGCCGAACTGTGTCGTTTGATCAACGAGATCCTATGCGGGAGCGCAGCGGCGTCGGCGTTCGTCAGTTTCTTCTACGGAGTTCTCGATGCCAACTCGGGAGCGCTGAGCTACTCGAACGCCGGGCACAACCACCCGATGCTGCTCAGGGCGGACGGCAGCCTCGAGCGTCTGGCCGACGGGGGTCTGGTGCTCGGCGCGTTTGCCGGCCGCGAGTACGGCGAGGGTTCCACGCGCATGGACCCCGGCGACCGTCTGCTGCTGTTCACCGACGGCATCACCGAAGCCGAGCGCGCGGACGACGAGATGTTCGGCGAGGAGCGGTTGGTCGACATCCTGCGAGACGGCGCGCGACGTCCGGCCGCGGAGGTCGAGCCGGCGATCATGGATGCCGTCTCGGCGTTCAGCGCCGGAGAGCTCCGCGACGACGCGACGCTCGTCGTCGTTGCGGCGATGTGAACAAGCGTGCCCGACGGGTGACGTGTTCACTGCAGCTAGTCTAAACGCCCGACACCGACGAGGAACTCCCGGACCCACACGATCTCGACGACCTGCGTCTTCACCATCGGTTCCCGCATCGCGATGCCGCGGGCCTCTTGCACGCTGCCGGCCTTCACGAAGTACAGGACGCCGGACACATGCTCCCGTTCGTCGTCGTCGTCAAACAGCGGACCCGCGAGCGGCACGACACCGTTGGTGTGCAGCCCCATGATGAACTCGACGTGCTCTTTCATCCCGGGCTGCCCATGGGTGCCGATCTCTTCGACGTAACCCGGACCCTTGGCGAACAAGACCGCATAAAGCCGTTTCTGCGGAGACTCCTCCGACGGCTCGGCCTGTTGAGAGGCCACGCCCGAGGTGGCCAGGACGGCCGCGACCACCAGGGCTGCGACTACGCGTGCGACGTTTCCGCTCGACATGGGAACACCTCCGGGATCTGATCGACAGGCAGTGCCTGGGGACCGTCGCTGAGCGCGCGGCCCGGGTCGTCATGGGTTTCGATGATCAGACCGGCGGCACCCGCGGCGATCGCCGCGCGGCTGAGCGGGACGATCAGGTCCCTTCGTCCCGCGCCGTGCGACGGATCCACGATCACGGGGAGCCGGTACACATGGGCCAGCAGCGCCACAGAACCGAGGTCGAGAAGATGGCGCGTGCTCGGGTCGAAGCCACGCAGGCCCCGCTCGCAGAAGATCACCCCGGCGGCGCCGTGCCATAGGCAGCGCTCCGCCGCCAGCAGCCACTCGTCCAACGTCGCAGCCATTCCGCGTTTGAGTAGAATCGGCTTCCTCGTTACACCGGCCGCCCGCAGCAGCGGGGCGTTGTGCATGTTGCGCGAGCCGATCTGCAGCAGGTCGGCAACTTCCGCGGTCGCGGCGATCTCCTCGACGCCAATCGCCTCGGTGACCACCAACATGCCGTGCGCGTCCGCCGCGTCACGCATCCAGCGGAGTGCTATCGCACCGTGACCCTGGAAGCTGTACGGCGAGGTCCGCGGTTTGAACGCACCGCCGCGGAGGAAGCGGACGCCGAGCCTCGCCAGACTCCCGGCGATGGCGAGGATCCCGTCGCGCGACTCCACGCTGCATGGGCCGGCGATCAGCACGGGTCCGGCGCCGCGACCGATCGCCACGCCGCCGACGTCGACCCGTGACGCCTGTTGATCGACCAGCGGGTGTGACGACCGCGGCGTCGCGACCGACGCCACGCCCGGGAGCGCCCGCAACTCGGTGGCTCCAGGCGACGACGAGCCGGTTTCGACGAGATACTGTACCGGGGCTTCGTCCCCGGCTTGGAAGCGCCTGACCCACAGGCCACGAGCGACGAGGGCTCGCCGGACGGCTTCGCTGTCGGCATTCGAGTCGAGAGTCACGATCATCGGTCAGCCCTCCCGTTCCACGGGGGCCGCTGCGAGCGTGGCCAGGGCGGTGCGGTCTGGCCCGTCCGGAAATCGTGCAAGGCACGCGATAGCGTCGTCCGCCCGCCGGCGCGCCAGCGCCCTGCAGTCGTGGATGCTCCCGGTCGTCAACAGCTTCCGCTGTATCCGGGCGCGGAGTCGTAACGGCAATGGCTCATCGGCCCGCATGCGAAGCAGCCCTTCCACCAATCGCCGGATCGAGGCGTCGCGCCCCAGCGCCAACAGCAGCGGATAGGTCATCTTCCCCTCGCGCAGGTCGCTGAACACGGTCTTGCCCATCGCCCGCGGGTCCCCGGCGACATCGAGCAGATCGTCCACCAGTTGAAACGCGGTGCCGAGATGCGTGCCGTAGCGTTCGAGCGCTGCCCGTTGGTCCGGGGGCAGACCGCCGGCGGTGGCGCCCGCGAACATCGCCCAGCGGAAGAGCGCCGCGGTCTTGCCGTCGACGACCTGAAAGTAGTTTTCGCGGCTCAGATTGATCCGGCCGCGGTTTTCGAGTTGGATCGCCTCAGCGGCGATCATCTCGTCGAGCGTCTCGAGCGCCGGAGCGAGCAGGCCGTGGTGACCGCTGCGCCGGATCCGCTTCAGTCCCTCGACCAGCAACCAGTCGCCGGCCAGCACCGAAGCGGCGTTGCCGTAGACCAGGCGCGCCGCGGGCTGACCGCGACGGCGATCCCCCAGATCGATCACGTCGTCGTGCAGCAGCGTCGCGTTGTGCATCAGCTCGACCGCCACCGCGAGCTCGCACGCCGCGGGTCCGAACCCACTGCCGAGCTTGGCGGCCAGTGCGACGCAGACCGGGCGCAGGTGCTTTCCGCCAAGGTCGAGGAGATGGTGCGCGCTGTGATTCACGATCGATCCACCGCGCTCGAGTTTGGCCAGCTCGGTCTTGAAGCCGAGCATGTCGTCGGCGATCCAGTCGGTAAGATCGCGCATCCGCGCGGCGACCTCGTACGGGCCGCGTTCGCGGCAAACCGTGTTCAGCCGCGGGATGGCCATGGCTCACGTTCCGAAGCGCAGCAGCTTGCGGACCTTCTGGCGCATGCCGACGAGCTTCTTGAGCTCCGAGCTGCGCAGGCTCATGATGTCCGCGTGCCAGTCGTTCATCGTGCGGAACAGGCCGAGCATGTTGCGCAGCCGTTCGGTGACCTGCGGGTCCGGGGGGCTGGCGCTTTCGCACTCGTCCAAACAGGCCTCGAGCACGGGTAGCGTGGGGTCGATCTCGCGGCGCTTGCGCTCGGCGAGGATCACCTTGGTCATGTCCCACGTGTCCTGTAGCGACTCGAAGTAGTCGCGGCGGTCGCCCAGGACGTGGCTGACCTTGACGATCCCCCAGCGCTGCAACTCCCTCAGACTGGTGCTGACGTTCGACCGCGCCACGGAGAGCGTCTCGGCGATCTGCTCCGCCGTCAGGGGATCGGGGGAGATATAGAGGAGGGCGTGGATCTGGGCGACCGTGCGGTTGACCCCCCATCGGGTACCCATTTCGCCCCAATGCACCACGAATCGCTGGGCCGCCGGGCCGAGGACTCCCATGATTCTCTCCTTTCGGTTGTTTCTGTTACTACAGAAATTACTATCCGAAAGCGCTCATGTCAAGTCTCGATCCGGCATCACCGAGGTCTCGGGTCCACTTACCGCGGCGGTGCGAGGGCGGCCAGGGCCACGCGGGCCTACGGGCAATCGGCGAGCGGTTGCCGTGGGACCCCGGGAGCCAGTTCGCCGTAGGTTCCCGCCGCGCATTCCTCCGCCCGGACGAGATAGTAGTAACCCTCATCCAGGGCAGGATCCGGACGGGGGTCGTCCCACGTGCTCGAGCCGTGGTCGTTGACCTGACAGGTGGCGTCCTCGACGTTGCGGGCGGCACGTAGAGCCGAGAGGCTTCCGCTGACGACGTCGTAGACCACGCCACCCCCCTGATCGTCCCACGACAGTCTGGGCAACCCGGCATCTTCGACCACGACCCCCGCGACCTCGGGCGGAGTGAGACAGCACGTCGTCATGATCGCGAGATCATCGACGGCCGCCTCGACCACCGACTCCAACCCGAGGTCGGAAGCGACGAATCGGAGGACGACCGCGTTCGTCGGTGTGACCACATCCGCGACGCGAAAACGGTGCTGGAACCAGCCGCCGCTCGCCTGGTTCACGGGCCCGACCGTTTCCACGTTGGTCCAGCTCTGGCCACCGTCGTCGGAGATGTCGATGACGAACGTGTCTGCGTTCGGGGACCCTCCCGTGTCGTTCGAGTACCACCGCCAGTAGGAGATCTCGACGTCCGGGTCGGACGACAGATCGTACGTCGGCGAGATCAGCGTGGTCGTACCGCCATCGACGTCCGCTTGCCCGACGTCGCCTCCGACGAATCCCTGCCCGGTCACAAAGCAGAATCGACCGTTGATCGTGTGGTCGTCCTCCGGCTGCGCGTCGGTTCCAACGGGGTCCACACGCGTCCAGATTCCCGAAATGGCGTCGTCGCCCGGTGCGCCGGTGGTCCACCCGGTGTTCGTTTCGAAGTCATCGGTGATTTCACAATCGTCGGGGATTCCGTCGCCGTCGCAATCCGTGCTCGTGCCGGCGTCGATGTCGCAGCTGTCGGCGATCCCGTTGAGGTTGCAGTCGGTTTCGCACTCGTCGGGAATCCCGTTCGCCGTGCAATCGATGCTCGTCCCCGAGCTCACGTCGCAGCCGTCCGGCAGTAGATTGTAGTTACAGTCCAGCTGCACGCCGTACGGAATGATGTCCAGGCGATCCATGATGCCGTTGGAGTTGCAATCGATCTCGCATTCATCGGGCGTGCCGTTCAAGTCCAGATCCTCGCTGAAGCCGAGGGCGATGTCGCACGCATCGGGGAGTTGGCTGAAGTTGCAATCGAGATCCCAGCGCGGCGCGAAGTCGAAGCCCGTCGGAAACAACAGCCCGTGATCGTTTCCGCTGACATAGGCGCGCAAAAAGTTACCGTTCTTGGCGTCGAACTCGTAGATCTGCGCGTTCGTCAGGTGCAGACCCGAGTGATCGTCACCGCCGTGGTGGCCGACCAGGTCGTCGTCGTGTTCGTCGTCGTGATGGTGCGCCCCACCCGCCCCCGAGCCGTAGTCTTCACCCGTCCGCACGACGAAGACGTTCCCGTTGGGACCGACGCGGACACCCCAGGGGCTCACCTGGGTCAGCCTCGTCGCCGTGCCCGATTGCGCCCATTTTCCCAGGGGTGCTCCGGTCTGGCGCTCGTACTCCAGGACCTCGTCGGTTCCGAAGCTCGCGACGAGCAGGTTGCCGTCGGGCTTGAACGCGATGCCTCGGGGCTGGTCGAGCCCACCGTTGGCCGCGGCGTCGACAAAGGCTCGCACAAACGCGCCGTTCTGGCCGTCGTATTCGAGCACCTCGTTGGTGTCGCTCGTCACGAACAGATTCCCGTTCGGGCCGAAGATCAGCCCGAACGGTCCGGAAAGGCCGCCGGCGCCTGGCGTGACGAACTCCCCGGAGAACGTGCCCGTCGCCACGTCGTAGGCCAACACGCCGTTCGTGCCCTCGCTCGCGACGAGAACGGTCGCGCCGTCGGGCGTGACGGTGAGACCCGTCGGGCCGGTCAGACCGCCCGCACCGCCCGAGACCAGATCGCCGAGATAGCTGCCGCTCGGGTCGAACTCCAGCACCCGGTGGTCGGCGTGGCTGGTCACGAGCACGTTGCCGCCGGGGGACACGATCACATCGAAGGCCTCGTCGGCGAGCGCCCCCGCGCCCCCGCTAGAGGTCACCGTCAGCACGCCGGTGATGGGGTGGAACTCCCGCACGCTCGATGACGCCAAACCGCTCGTGACCCAGGCGTGGTGCGCTCCGGCGAGCTCCTCGAAGTCGGTCGTGCCGTCGGTGTCGCAGTCCTGGCACGCGTCGAGGATGCGGTTGCGGTCGATGTCGAGCGTCATGTCGGCCTGGATCTCGGTGTAGTCGGAAACGCCGCTGACGTCACAGTCCGCCTCGCACTCGTCGGGGACATCGTCTCCGTAGAGGTCGTCGCTGGTGCCGTCGGCGATATCCTTGGAATCGGGGACCACGTTCCCGTTACAGTCCGGCTCGCACTCGTCCGGCACGCCGTTGCCGTTGACGTCGGCGCTCCCCATCGCGATGTCCGTGTCGTCGAGGACCATGTTTCCGTTACAATCCTCGCACTCGTCGGGGATGCCGTTGGAGTTCGCGTCGGCGCTGCCGGCACCGGCAATGTCAGCCGAATCCTCGACACCGTTCTGGTTGCAGTCGTCGACGACGCAGGCGACCGACGCGATGTAGTCGTCCATGTTCGACTGGATCGTCGAATGGAAGTACAGGTCCCGGTTGGCGTTGCCACCGCTCCAGGTCTGCCCGCAGTAGCTCATGATCGTGCCGCGCTGGGGCGTCGTTCCGGGGTCGTCGCACGTGTCGATGTTATTCGGGGAGTCGTGCGTGTGCCCGGTGCCGCAGTTGTGGCCGATCTCGTGGGAGGTGACCGAGATGTCGTAGCTGTACGGGCTGGGCATCGACGGGTCCGGGAAAAACCCCATCGCGTAGCCCACCACGGAGTACGCGCTCGAGGTGCACAGCTCCGAGAGGTACGCTTGCCCGCCGAACGGGTAGTCGCGGCGTCCGGAGAGCAACTGCGCCACGTCACGCTGGACGCTGCCCATGTTGGCATTCCAGTAGTTCCGGAACTCCGGCAGGGGACTCGGGTCGACGTCGTTGAACAGATCGTCGGGGTTGTCCCACAACCGCGCGAACACCAGCTCGACTCGCGTGTCGACGTCGCGCATGTAGAGGTCGCTGACCTCGCCGTACATCGCCGTGAGGTAGGCCATCGCATCGTTCCCGTCCTCGAACAGAACGAAGAACTCGTGGTCGGTCTCGACGGCGAGCTCGAGGTGTTTCAGCCCCCTCAGCGGAACTGTTGATCCCGAGAACGCCGGCGAAACCGGTACCGCGACGTTGTCGGGTTCGACCCCGCAGAACGGCACGTCGGGCGGGATGGCTGGAGGGGGGCCGGTCTCGAAGACCGAGACGTGCCGCGAGGAGAGGGCTTTACCGTCGTCGCTCGCCGAGCCGATCCGGTAGCGGGTCGATCCGAGATCGATGTAGCCGGTGGAGCCCTTCTCGGACAGCGCGAGGAAGACGTGGGAGCCCGGATACCCCACGACGTCGCCGCGGAACAGGGAGACGGAGGCCGGGTCGAACTCGAGCGGCCGGTCGGGGCCGTCTTTGCTCCCCAGGACGAATCTCGTGTCGGGCGTGACGATCGAGAAGGGCTCGATCTCGAGCTCGACGGCCAGGCCCGTTTGAAGAGTCACGCTGGGTACCCTCGTTCGGATACCGGCGGCCGTCACTTCGCGGACCTCGTGGCGGTCCCATTCCAGGATCACCACGTCATCGCCGACGCCACGCAGGCGGAAGATCGATCGGTCATCCGCTCCGGCGATCTCGCCCTCGGGTTGTCCGCCCGCCCCCGAGGCGTGAGGCGCGGGCAACAACGCCACCAACAGAACGAGCCACGGCACGGGACGCCCGCGGTAGGTCAACATCGCCTCCCCCCTTCCGGCATTGATCGCTTCTCGGGGTCGAAGGTTGCCCCGTGACGCTGAAGATACCCCGTTTCAAGCCCACCCGGGCCGCCAAGAAATGTCGTTTTTCCAGGTATCGACGAAAATCTGGACCGTTCGTTCTAATCGGCGTACAAAGGCGCTCCAGGGTTGCCCGGCGACGTACGGTGATCAGCGTGAGCATTCCGGCGGCGGTCCACGAAGAGAGCGGACAGAATTCTTCCATCGCGAAGCTGCTGAGCGCGTGCTGGAGGGTGCTGTACGAAAGGGAAACGCACGACCTGTGCGAGGCCGATTGCATTGTCGGACTTCCCGCGTTTGACCCCGAGCTGCAGGTGGAGATCCGCACGGCAGACCTCGAGGACCTTCCGCGGCTCGCGGAGGTTGCTCCGCCACGCAAGGCGAGACAGTTTCGAGATCGTCTCGAGCGCGGGGAGATCTGCTCGATCGCCCTTCGCGCGGGTCGCATCGCGTCCTACGTTTGGATCACGCCACACGATCACTTTGATAGGTGGTTTCGGATCACGATTCCCACCGATCGGGATTCGTGTGTCGGATACGACGCCTACACCCATCCGGATTTCCGTGGTCTCGGTGTGCGCAAGTTGATGCACCTCGACGAGCGCCGGCGCGCCGGCGTGATGGGGCGTCGTCGCCTGATCTTCTGGCTCGAGCGCGGGGTCTACGATCGCGCGACGCGCAGCTGGGAGAGGATGGGTCTCCGTCAGCGACTCGTGGGGACCATCGTCTCGCGCCGTTTTCTCCGGCGGATCGTCTTCACGAAGATACGCCGACATCCCCACCCGTGAGATCCGCGGTCTCCATCGCACTCGTTGTCGCGGCGTTCATGGGGACGATGGCGGCAGAGCCCCCGGTCAGACTGCTGAGCGAGTCCTCGGATCAATATCTGACGGACCTCGTCTCGATCTCACCGACACCCGCGGCCGGTCTTCGAGAGCTGAAACGGCCGACCGACGCTTCGATCGTCCTCGGAGAAGGGGAATCCGCGCACTTCTCGGGTCACGGGGTTTTCACCGTGTCGAGAAGCCGGGAGCAAGCGGACGTGCGCGTGCTCGACTCGATGGGACGGGAGCTCTGGAGAACGGCCGTCGCTCCCGGCGCCAACGTCGTGAGCTTCGGTGCGGCCGTGGCATCGCTTCCGGTGAACCCGCACGAGCCCGGCGTTCCCTACCGGATCGAGATCGACTCTCGTCTCGGCAGCGCGCGGATCAAACGAAGCTCGCGCACCATCGCGAGCATCCGTTCGCTCGAGCGACACCTCGTCGTGTCGTCCATGGCGTCTGACGGATCGCCGGGGATGACGACCGAGGTGATCGACGAATCGGGCACGGTCGCCTGGGTCTTCGAGTCGGAGCGGACCATCCAACCGCGCGTCGTCGTCAGCGGCGAGAGCGCGGTTGCGCTCTATCCGGGACGCGCGTCGGTCGTGCGGCTGGCGCGGGACGGCGATCCGGCAACGGAGATCGTTCTCAAGGAGCGCCGGTTCACCGACGTCGCCTTCGTCGTCGGCGACTCCGACGTCGTCCTGTGGGGAGATCGCGAGGTCATCCGCTTGAGAGTCGGCGACGGCGAGATCGCGTGGTGGTCCCGACTGGAAAGCTCCGACGATCTACTGTCGAGCGATACGTCCTCCATCACGGTCGTCGACGGCTTCGTCGGGTTTCCGACCCGCCGGAAAACCGCGGGAAGCGAGTGGCGTGTGAACCTGGTGCTCGTGGACTCCGAGGACGGAACCGTCTCGGGGCGACGGGTCCTTCATGAGACCCCGGATCGACCGACACACGTTAGACGGTTCGCGCGGGGCGACCGCGAGCGCCTCGTCTTTGCCCACAGGGTCTACGAGCTGTCCCCGGCGGAGGCCGGGCAGCCATGAGGGGCTCGATCGCGGGCCTCGCCGTTGCGCTGTCGTTCGGTGTCGCGGCCGCGCAGGTCCCGCAGTCACCGGACAACTGCCGGGCGTTTCCCGATTACGGGGACAACAGCATCATCGTCGAGTGGGATGACGTCAATGGCGAGCTCGGCTACCGCGTCTATCGCGCCGAGTCGATGGCGGGTCCCTTCGAACAAGTCGGTGGGGTCCAGCTTCCCGACGACACGACCCTGACCGATCTCGTTCCGGACCCCACGCTCGAGTACTTCTATCTCGTTCGCGCGTTCAATCTCAACGGGGAATCCGGCGACTCGAATATCTTCCAGCAGAACGTCAAGGTCGTGTGGCCGTATCCGGGCCATTTCGCGCTGCTCCACAACTGGAACGACACGATCGGAAGGGCCGGGATCGGGGGACAGGGCTACCACAACGGTGTCGATATCCAGCAGCTTGTCGGGGGGGCGCAGGGTCAGATCGTCTTTCCGCGCGGTGGTATCGTCTCCCGGATCGGGAATCTCGGGGCCGACAACAATTTCATCTTCGTTGAAGTCAAGATCGGGGCCGAGGCGCGCCACGACAGCTTCAACCATCTCGACGGGCCCAACGAGAACACGCTCGGTTTCGATGTCGGCGACTACGTCCGCGCTGGCGAGAGCCTCGGTTCGATCGGGGACGATTATTTCACCGATGGGAGTCTCGACTGGGTCGACCACGTGCACTTCTATGCACCCAACGATCCCTTCACCGGGGTCATGGACGGGCAGAACCCGCTCAAGATCTTCCTCGAGGACCACGAGCGCGACCCGCAGAACGTGCGACCCGGGATCTTCGATCACCTCGGGGACGGCACCGTTCTCTATCACCGCCAGGACAGCGCACCCGGACCGCCCTACCTGAACCCGCCGCTCGGCGACGACCCCGGGACGGCGGAGGACGAGGGCAACGTCGATATCCACATCGAGATCGCGGACGATCAAAACGGGGGGGTGGGGACCACGACGGTGCCGACGCAAGTCGCCTACTGGGTCGAGGGTCGGAACGGCGACGGCAACCCGCCCGTCGTTCGCGACCCGGCGAGCCCCTATGTCCTGATGCGATGGGACCACCGGTTCTACCGCGACGAGGGCATCAACTACCGCGACCTGATGGACGAGGAGCAGGACATCTCGGGCGACATCGAGCACGGCGGCGTCAACTACCCGTCGACGTGGGAGAACTTCAAGCACTTCATCGTCACCAACACCAGCGGTACCGATGGCGAGCCGCAGAACGTCGACCCGACGCAGCACTGGAACACCAACGCCGCGGACGACGGCTCGGCCGCGACGGTCGCGCACGCCAACTTCGCCGGGATGCCCGACGCCTCGCGCGCCCAGGACGCGAGGTTTCTCGACGGCGACTACACGATCCACGTCATCTCGACCGATCTGCTCGGGAGCCGCGCCGAGACGATCGACGCCGTCCGGCTCGAGAACTTCCCGCCGGCCATCCGCGATCGGTTTACCGCCGATGACGTCCCGCCGGGGAGCGGCGGGGGAGCGGCCGAGCACTACCGCATCGAGTTCAGCGAGCCGATGGACCAAGGCGCCGTCGGGTCGGCGATCACCTTCGAGCGCGTTGCCGGTGGGGCCGTCACGCACACGATGGCGTGGAGCGCCGACGGTGGCACGCTCTCGCTGATCCCGAACCCGCCGCTGGGCGCGTCGGAGGCCTTCGAGGTCACGGTCAACGCCGACGTCGCGGCCGATCTCGAGGGAAAGCTGCTCGACAGCGAGTTCGGCCACGCCAGCCACAACGGAACGTCGGAGGGCGATCCGGTGGACTCGATCACGGGAACGTGCACCTTCACGCCGCTTCCCGAGGTGACGGGCGTGACTGCCGAGACTCTCGAAGGCGGGGGCATCCGTCTGGCATGGCCCGGTGCGGCGGAAGCCGACACCTACTCGGTGACACGCGGCGTGCTCTCGACGCTGACGCATGGCCAGTACGGGTCGTGCCTGGCGAGCGTGTCGGGAACCACACTCGACGACGGCGACGTCCTGCCGCCC
>JBFJTV010000035.1:0-12312 GCA_041625075.1 Candidatus Polarisedimenticolaceae bacterium
CGGGTCGCATCTCTTCTCCCGTTGGGTGATTGCAAAGGGCTGAGGATACAGGAGATGCCGGGATCCGGCCACCACCGCCGCCGTGCCCGTATAATCGGGCCAGCACGGGGGACCGAATTGGCCTTACATCCCAGCCAAACTCTGCTGCACTACCGCCTCGTCGAGAAGGTCGGCGAGGGCGGGATGGGTGTCGTCTGGAAAGCCGTCGATACGACGCTCGACCGCGAGGTCGCGATCAAGGTCCTGCCCGCGGTGCTCGCGGGCGACACCGAGCGGCTCGCGCGCTTCGAGCGCGAGGCGAAGCTGCTGGGCTCGCTGAACCATCCGAACATCGCGACGATCCATGGGCTGCACGCAGACGGCGAGATTCGCTTTCTCTCCATGGAGCTCGTCGACGGCGACGATCTCTCCGAGCGCCTCGAGCGCGGGCCGATCCCGCCGGACGAAGCGATCGGGATCGCCAAGCAGATCGCCGACGGTCTCGAGGCCGCTCACGAAGCAGGCGTGATCCACCGCGACCTCAAACCGGCGAACGTCAAGATCGGAACCGACGGTCGTGTCAAGGTGCTCGACTTCGGTCTCGCCCGCGCGTTCGACACCTCGCCCGCATCGGGATCGGGCGAGGTCAGCCCGACGATGTCTCCGACGCTGACGTCGGCCGGGACCGTCGCCGGCATGATCCTGGGAACGGCGGCCTACATGAGTCCCGAGCAAGCGCGCGGGCACCATGTCGATAACCGTGCCGACGTCTGGGCCTTCGGCGTCGTGCTCTACGAAATGCTGAGTGGTCGCGCGGCGTTCAAGGGCGACACGGTCTCGGACACGCTGGCCTCGGTGCTCAAGCTCGATCCCGATTTCGACGCCCTGCCGGCGACCATTCCCCACCGCATCCGGACACTCGTGACGCGTTGCCTCCAGAAGGACCGCAAGCACCGCCTGCACCACATCGCCGACGCGCGCATCGCGCTGGAAGAGACCATCGCGGGTGTTCCCGACATCGAGGCGCCGTCGGACGATGCCGCCAAGAAAAGCCGCACACGCGAGCGCATCCTGTGGCTCGCAGCCGTCGCGCTCGCTGCGATCGTCGCGGCGAACGTTGCGCTGAAGTTTCAGCCGGACCCCGAGCCACCGCCCCACCGCAAGCTCACGCTCGCCCTCGACGGCGCCGATCCGGAAAAGCCGTCGCTACGCGAACACAGCATCTCACCCGACGGCAAGAGCATCCTCTACGTCAACGGCGAGAAAGTGTTCGTCCGAAAGCTCGACGACTGGGAGTCGCGCGAGATCACGGCGGCGGCCGGACCCATGAGTGTCTTCTGGTCCGACGACAGCGCATCGATCGGGTTCATCATCGAAAAGACAATGTCGCGGGTCTCCGCCGACGGGAGCGGCAGCTCGCTGATTACCGAATTGCCGGCGCGAGGAAACACCGTCAACGGAGTCGCGTGGGGACCGGACGGCACGATCGTCATGGCCTCGTTCTTCTACGGAAAGCCGGGTCTGTACACCGTCTCGGATAGAGGCGGTGAGATCAAAGAGCTGTTCCTGGCGGAAGATGGAGAGCACTTCCACGATCCGAGCTTCCTACCCGACGGCAGCATTCTGGCCAGCGTTCACGAAGAAGACGGAATGCGGCTTACCGTTTTCACCGAAGGGGCTCTCAAGACGTTGCTCGACGTCGGTGAGGACGCGCACGACCTGGTTTACTCATCGACGGGCCATGTGCTCTACACCCGAACCGAGAGTAACGAGGGGATCTGGGCTGCTCCGTTTTCCGTGGAGACACTCGAGCTCACGGGGGAGCCGTTCCTGATCGAGGCAGGGGCAGGCGGGGTCAGCGTTTCGAGAGACGGGACGATGACCTACGGAAGCTTCGACGTCAATAGGAACCGGACCCTGGTGTGGGTCGATCGCGAGGGTGAGGTGATCGAGACGGTCGGTCAACCGCAAGAGCTCTACGATTTCCCGGCGCTCTCGCCCGATGGTTCCAGGATCGCGATCGAATCGGGCGAACAGGGCGAGGGGGACATCTGGATCCTGGACATCACCCGTGGTGCGAAGACGCGCCTGACGCAGGGCGAGGCGAAAGAGTCCGACGTTGCGTGGATGCCGGACGGAAAGCATGTCGTCTATCGCGTCGTGGAAGAGGACCAACCGAGCAGAATCGTGATGGCACGGGTCGACGGAGGCGGCGAGCCTCAGACGCTCGTCGAGGGTGGGCTCTTCAGCGTCTCGTTCGACGGCAAGTTCCTCGTCTACCAGAAGCACGAGGAGACACCGCAGGACGACCTGTGGTACCTCGAGCTGGGTAAAAAGTCCGAGCCCCAACCGATCCTGCGGACCCCGGCCGATGAGGACTGCGGCCGTATCTCACCCGACGGTGCCTATATCGCCTACGACTCCGACGAATCGGGCGAGGACCAGATCTACCTGAAGCGCTTTCCGTCGGGCGAGGGAAAGTGGCCGGTGTCGATCGACGGCGGCTATCGTCCGCGTTGGAGCGCCAAGGGCGATGAGCTCTTCTGGATCAACGGCGGCGATCTGATGGTCGTGGACGTTCAGCTCGGCACCGAGCCTACGCTCGGGAACCCGCGCGTTCTGTTCAGCTACGAGCCGCGGTGGATGCTCGAGTGGCTCGAGTTCGACATGACGGCCGATGCCCAGCGCTTCCTGCTCGTCGCCCCGGAGGAAGAAATCGACTGGCCCAACGAGATCCGCCTCGTCGAGAACTGGTTCGTCGAGTAGGGCTCCTTTACACCAGGCGCTCCGCCACCACGACATCGTCGCCGGGCAGCGGACCGTGTCCGGGGAACTTCTGTGGCGGAAACTCCGCTTCCGGATGCATCACCGTGAGCGAAAGCGCGGCTCGGGGCTTGATCTTGGCGAGCTTCGCATCAAAGGCCCTGGACGCCTCGACGAAGACGAGCGTGCCGAAGGGCCGTGCTGCACCCTTGGCGAACTTGTTCTTGATCTTCTTGTGAAAAGCCTTGGTCAGCTTGGATCCGAACTCGGCGAGCAACTCGATCGCCTTCTCGGGGTCCTGGTTGGCACTCTTTCTGAACTTCGCGATCTTCAGGCCTGCCCCGCGCGCGGTGGTGACGACACTCTTCTCGTGACCGAGCAGTCCCCGCAGCAGCTTCATGCCTGTCGTGCTCGTGGCTTTCTGAATTACACGGGTCACACCGTCATTTTCCGGATCGTAGAACCCGGCGAGCGTATTTTTCCCGGCCGCCAGAAGTCGATCGCGAGCTCGCCCCAAAGCCTCGGCCAGCCGCACCTGGGTCTCCGGATGACCGGCCATTGCCCGACGCGTCGCGGCCGTTGCCCAGTCCCAATAGACGTCTTTGTTTTGATCGAGGGTGACCGAACCCGACGCTGCAATCTTGATGCTGGTCGATGGTGGAATGGCCTGATAGACCAGGATCGCCGCCGCCTGGTCCTTGGCGCCGAGCTGCTTGACTTGCTGCAGCCAGTAGTAGGGGACGAGATTCTTCAACACGCTCTGAATCGACCGCGACATGTTCATGTACGCCGGGTCCTTCTTCTTGTCCGGAGCGTTCCACCACGCCGCCCCGACCGCGCCCGGCAGGGTCAAGCGAAGCGAGGTCAACGTGTTGCCGAAGACGTCCGTCTCGGTGTCCTCGACCCGATCGTCGATCACCTTGTCAAGGTCGCCGATCCAGGTCTCGAATGAGTTGGGAGCTCCCGAGGTGCCGACGAAGGTATCGGGGAGATAGGCGGTCACCAGCGGCTTGACGTGGTACTGCAGGTGCTCGCGTTCCATCCCAGCGATCGCCTGGTCGAGCGAATAGGTGTAGGTGCCGCCGGCACCGCGGTGTCGGCTGATGCCCCCGGGCTGGACGGGCAGGGACAGACCGATGGCAAGCTGGCTGTTACGCCGCCCCTGCTCCACGACCGCGTCCTTGGCCTTGACGTCGTACACGATCACACGGCCATCCGCCTCGTCGAGGGCCGTGGCCTTGGCCATCGAATCGTTGATGTGCTCGACCTTCTTGTGAAAGAAAGGCAGCGTCAACTCCACGGACGACCGTCTCTCGATCCCGTGCGTGAGCTCGGCCTGCAGAAGCGTCAGACCCTCGACCCGTTTGACCATCAACGAGCCGATCGAGCCCTGGATCACCTTCTTCAGCGAACGGGACAGCGCGTCCCCGTTCGTGGCGAAATCGAATTCTCCATCGAACAGAGCGGTGCGCGTCGTGGTCTTGTCGAACTTGTAAGCAAAGTCCAGCTCGCGCTTCTTGTTCAGGGCGGCGACCGCCTTCTGGTAGTACTCGTTGCGCTTGTTGATGACCTTGTTGATCGCCTTCTGCAGCTCCTTGACCTTCTTATGATCCAGCTTGCCGCCGAAGAAGTCCGCCAGCTTCGCCTTCATCAAGCCGTCCAGCTTCTCGAAGGTCAACTCGTCCTTGACCTTCTCGAGCTTGTCGATCTTCAGCCGCCTGTCGAGCTCCTTCTTGAAGTTGCCGAGGACCTCCTCGAGCTTGCCCTTGTCGAGCACTTTTAGCGTAGAGGTGGCGAGTTTCTTGGTCTCTTTGAACGCTGTCGCGTCCTCGAGAAGATCCAGAACGCTGCCGGAAAGCGTCGAGGTCAGCCAGCGGCCGGAGGGCGTTTCCAGGAAGTCGGGTTCGTCAAAGCGTTTGCGGAGCTTCCCTTCGAGCAAGTCAGAGAACGTGTCCTGATCGAAGTCCCTGACCTTCTCGGCGATCTCACGAATCTCCTGCAGTGCCTCGATATCTTTGGCCTTCTCCCAGATGACCGTGGCAGCCCGGTGGTCGATCTCGTGCCATTTCTTCAGAAAGCCGTCGATGCGTTTGTGCGCGGCCGCAAACGCCGTTTCCGGGTCGATTCCGGTGACCTTGTGCACGAGCTTGACGACGTAGTCCCCGCCCGCCACGGCGAGCCGCTCCGGGAGTTTGCCGTCAAGTGCAGTCCATTCCTCGAGCGTGCGAAGATCCTCGAGGATCTGAGCGGAATGCACACCCAGAACGGCCGCCACGAAATCGTCGAACTTCCTGGGCAGAAGGTCCGTCGTGTCTGGCTTGGCCACGACCGAGGCATCGAAGGCGAAGCTCCAGCCCTTTTTTTTCAGCTTGAACATCCGCGCCCGGACGACCTCGTCGGTTGACGGCACCGAAGCCCTGCTCAAAACGACTGCATACTTGCCGCTCGCGGCGAAGCCCAGCTTCACACCCATGGCAATATCGAGCTGCAACCCGACGTCGCCCTGGAGCCGGCCGGCACCGACGTCGTAGATCCAGTTGAACTCGTAGCCGACCTTGGCCCCGACATCGACCGCGACGCGGCCCTCGGTCTCGGCAATGATCCAGGTTCCCGGGGCAAGATCGCTCGCGTGGGTGACATGACGAGGCAGCTTCCAGCCGTTGATGGTCTCCTTGACGGCGTCACGCGCCGGTTTGTTTTTCGGAAAGCGCCGGATGATCGCGTACAGACCGCGTTTCTGGCCCTCGAATCCGAACGTCGCCGTCCCGGTGGAGCTGAACGCGACCGATCCATCGATCGTTCCGGACAGGTCGTAATCCCATTGAAAGAGAAGAAAAAGCGAGTCCGGGTCCTTGACGAGATCGGGGAGCTCCAGCTTCTCTCCCGATAGGGGAAGGCGTTCGATGATCTTTCTCGGATCCGGGAACACGCCGATGCCCATCGAGGCACCGGCAGAAGCGGAGAAACTCGCTTTGGCCGATTTTGTGCCGGACTTCTTGAAGACGACGTCCTTCCCGCCGCTGGCGTTGACCGCGATCGTCCCGAGCTCGATCAGCTTGTTCGGAAAAGGCGAGTTGTCCTTCAGGGCCTGCAGAACGGCAGGGTCACCGGTGGCGTTGATCGTGACGCCGGCGGCGGCGTTCCTCTCGAACAACACCTTGTTCTTGGTGAAATTGATGGCGGGAAGACCGTTTCCGTTCATCGAATACCTCCTGGCCGAGCGGCGTCCACCGAGCGATCGGCGCACCGATCCCTCCGGCTCTGCCGAAGAACCGATATTGCAATTTGTGCTACTGAGACGAACGACCCACCTACGCTGCGGTCACCCCGCGACAACAAATACCAGCGATAACCATGGATGTCCACGAAATCCTCTCAGGGAAAACGCAGAGACGCCGGGACGGTGCCGCAGGGTTCTTGATCGGACGGTCTCGCGCAACCTTGCCTGTCTTCTCTCCGGAACCTAGCTTCACCTCGGGCCACTTTGCACCGATCGCGAGAGCTGCCATGCAAAAGAACCTCGATCCTGCCGGCTTCTATGCCGCACTCAACGTCAGTCCCGACGCCACCCGGCACGAGATTCGGCTCGCCTACGAGCTAATGAAGATGGACTGCCAGGATCGAGGGAAAAAGCTCAGCCCCGAGATCCAGGCCGCCTACGACGAACTCGGCGACCCGCAGCGACGACAGGCGTACGGCAAGGGGCGGATCCGTCGCGGCCCCTCGCGCCTCAACTCGGTTCCGCTACTGGTCGTTGTGATCGTCTTCTTCATGGGGGTCGTCGCGTTCCTGTGGGCTCCGACCATCACCGCGCATTTCACGACGTTCGACGTCGGCGACGAGCTGTACTGGAAGCGGACGACGAAACCGCTGGGTGTCGTTCTGGAGTACGACGTCTCCCATCATTTCGATGATGACAAACGGGGGCCGGCCTATCGGATCCAGCCGACAGCCGGGCCTCCGATGTGGTACCCGGCACTCGACGTGAACCGGCACTGTGCACGACGGTAGAGGAAACGATGATGAAACAACGCCCGCCGCAAAGAGACCATTCGGCCGGGTTCACGCTGATCGAGCTTCTTATCGTCGTCGGTGTCATCGGGGTCATCGCCGCGATCGCCATCGCGGCTTTCCACGAGCAGATCGACCGCGCCCGCATCGCCGCCGTGGCCGGTGACCTCAGGACTTTCGAGACCGGCTTTCTCACTTTCGCGAGCGACCACGGAGACTTTCCGCCCGACTCCCATCTCAACCCGCCCTACCACCTGCCGTCCGGCGTCGGCATCGAGGATTATCTGCCGTTGACGCGCTGGGTCAACGAGACCCCCCTCGGGGGGAACTACAACTGGGAGGGCCCGAACAACTACGCGTACGCCGGGATGTCGCTCTACCAGGCCACGGCGCCCGCCTCGACGCTCGCCAGGCTCGACGACGCCATCGACGACGGCGACCTCAGCCAGGGTCGCTTTCGTATCACGCCGAACGGTCGCTACACCTACGTCATCGACGAATAGCCTCCGGTTCGATCTCGCGCGCTAACCCGGAGGCCCCGACCCGAGGTCGGCGGCCACCTGGGGCGCCTCTCGACCCGGGCTCGCGCGACGCCTCACGACCGCGCTGCCTTGCGTTCCCGGCTCGCCGCGCATGTCCCGGCTGAACCGCATCCACAGCCCGACGACGAGACCGAGCTCGTCGTACTCGAAACGATCGAGCGTCGAAGTTCGACGCTCGCCGTTGATCGCCGCGCTCAGATCGAAGTTCTTGATCCAGGATGGCCACTTGCCTCGCTTGACGAAGCCCCAGCGGACCCCGGCTTCGAACAGGATGCTATCGTCCTCGCGAGCGGCGATATCGGAGGACTCCGCGCGGCCGACCTCGAGCCGCCACTCGAAGACGTCGGGTGCCGGCCTCCGCGGCGTTCGTTCGTAGTTCTTCGGCCACAATGGAACCCAGCCCTGGCCGTAGACGAGCGTACGGTCGGCTTCGAACTCGGAGCCATCGGTCGAATCCTTCGCGAACCGCGCGCCGAGATGGAAGCTGAGGTGGCGATAGGAGTCGATCTGCCGGTACGGTCCGAGCCGCTCGCACGCGAAGCCCGCCGGGAGCTCGCCGAGCAGCAACGAAACTTCCGCGCCACCGGCACGATAGGTACCGCTGCGATCGAACATCGGATCGCCGTTGTTCAGCTTGTCGTCGACGCTCTCGACCTCGTAGAACGCGGTCACCGTGTTTAGCTCGCACCGTCCCGCCGTCTTCCACGTGTACATGAAGGTCGGCCTCGCGTACGTACCGCTGTCGACGTTGACCCCGCCGACCTCGTTCGATCGCGATTCGACCAGCAGACCGAGCGTGAACCGCTTTTGGACGTTGTCCCCGAACGGGAGGTCTCCGTCCGCGGTGAACCTCACCGAGGTCTGCTCCGGCTCCGCCCCGACGGTGCCGCGGTGCCACCCCTCGAACGAGGCGACGCCCGCGCCGAGCTGCACGAACCGCCTCTTGTCGCCGTACCGGGTCGTGAACAATCCGTCGCCGACGAAATCGATCTCCCCACGCCAGTCCAGGCCGCTACCCTCGGGAGCGAACCAGGGCTCGATGCGGCCACGCAGAAACCCGACGTTGAAGTCCGGGCGAATCGCCCACTCGGCGTTCGCCGTCGCCGCCAGTAGACCAATGACGATCGTGAGGAGAAGCCTACGGGTCATCGGCATGATCCCATCGAATCACCCGCCCGCGCAGCCGGTAGCGATCGCGAGCGCCCTGCAGACCTTGCTCATCTTCTCATGAGACAGGGTTCCGACGAATGTGCGTAGGCGGCCTTTCTCGACCGTCTGTACGTGATCGAGGTTGACGACCGAGTCCTTCTTCAGGCCATCGTCGATCCCGACGGCAACCTCACTCGGCGCGCCCATGACCGTCGAGGTGATCGGGGCTACCATCACGGTGTTGAGAAGCGGGATGACTTCTTGCCGCGTCAACACCACGACCGGGCGTCGTTTGTTCGGGTGCTTGAACGCGTAGAGCCAGATTTCTCCACGGTTCACTCGGCCGGCCACTGTCCCTCGTCCTCCCAGCCGGAGAACTCTTTCCCCAGTCCCGCATCGGAGCCGTACGCCCGCCGGTAGCCCTCCGCGATCGTGTAGCGCCTTTTTCGCTGGAGGTACTCGCGGACGGCCCGACGCAGCACGGCGGATCGACCATCCCTCTTCACTTCCTCGGTGGCATCGAGTTCTTCGAGGAGCGTCTCATCAAAGGTGATCTGTATAGGTTTCATATGGGTAATAATATACATAAACTATGTTGTGTCAAGTCGCGCGGCCACCCTTCCATGCAGCAACCGCGATAACATGGCGAGATCAAGGTCAGTGTTGTGGAGAGAAGAACGATGGCGATCCATCTCTATCGTGTGATCTTGCCGGTCAAGGACCTCGAAGCCGCGGCGAGCTTCTACTCCCGGGTTTTCAGGACGCCGGGCGAGCGCGTCTCGCCGGGGCGCCACTACTTCGATTGCGGCGGCACCATCCTCGCGTGTTATGACCCCGCCGCCGACGGGGACGACGTCGGAGACGGCTGGCACCACCACACCAACCAGTACCTCTACTTCTCGGTGCCCGATCTCGAGGATGTCATCGTGCGCGTACGGGAGGCCGGGGGCAAGATCAGGCTCGACATCGACACGATGCCCTGGGGGGAGCGGATGTTCTACGCGAGCGACCCCTTCGGAAACCCGATCTCCTTCGTCGACGAGTCCACGCTATTCACGGGATCGTCCCGACCGGAAATCACCGAGCTGCCGAGGAGAACGCGTGAGATACTCGGTGAAGTCATGTTCGGTGTGTCGAACATGGTTTCCGGGATGATGGGATACGCGCACATGATATCGAAGGAGCCCGGTCTCACCGACGAGACAAGAGAGTTGCTGCGAAGAGCCATGGAGTACGAAGGTCGTTTCAAGGACCTCTTTTTGCGCATCGTCGTGAACGCGGGTGCCAAGCCGGTCGATTCGGAATAGGTCAATCGCCGGTAGGGGGGCAGCCGCCGACGCTCTGCGGTGCGCACGCCTCCATGCTCATCGGACGGTCTTCGCCGTCGCCTTCGCCGTACGATCCCTCAATCTGACCGTCACGCGGAACGACCACGTAATAACGATCGCCCGCACCGGCGTCGAAGGTCGCGCTGACCAGACCACTCGTGCTGCAGATCGCGCCGCTCTCGGGCTCGACGTGGCTGTACCACTCCCCGACCTCACCCTCGTAGATCGCGTAGTCGGTGTCCGCGTTCGAGCACGACGGGTGCCACGTCAACGTGATCGACGGCGTTGCCGTTCCGAACTCGTTGCGCTCGAGCACCAGCCCCTCGACCTGACCGCCCGGCGCCTGAGGGGCAAGCGGCACGAATGCGTCCGAGCTGCCGTCGGCGATCTCACACAACGTCGTCGCTGACCCAGGGGTCGCGCAGTCGGTCGACGTCGTGGTCCACGTGGCGGGAACGGCTTCGGTCATCACGTCTTCGATCGGACCGTCGGGTGTGTAATCCAACGTCAGCGTTCCGCGACTGATCGCCATCGTCCACTGGAAAGCGTCGCCGGGACCAAAGGGCACGCAGCCGGCGCAGTCGAACGCCTCCCACGGAATGGCGATCTCGTAAAAGGGTGGGCGCGGCTCTCCGGTCCCGGGCGGAACCAGAATCGTGAACCGCCACGTAGGGTTCGGGCAAGACGGGTCGGGGACGGGACGAGGAATCTCGACCCACGCCCCGTTGTCGTTTCGCAGTAGGTTCACGGAATCACAGCCGCCGACGAGCCAGCGACTCAAATCGAACACAAGCAGGTAATCGGGCGCCACGGTGGACGTGGCAAAGGCGCCCACCGAACGCGCCGGCGGACCAGCCTCCAGGCCCTCGCAGGTCTGCTGCCGGATGCACACGTCGTCGGGATTGAGCCAGTCGCAGAGGTCGGCGGCGTCGGTCGAGCCGCACACACGCGGCTGCTCGTACGGGGTCCCCTCGAAGTCGAGGGTGATCGCGCAGAAGTGGCAGTCCAGATCTTCGGTGCACAGCCGTGACGTATCGACGCTGCAGTGTCCGGGAGCCTGAAGCACACCCTGCGGGTCCCACCACTCGTTGTTGCCGCCGGGGCCGGCGTCGATCGCGAGCTCGAGGAATGGCAGAGAGATCGGGTCCAAGGAGAGATGATGCCCTACCGCCCAGTACAGGTTCGTCGAGTCGTGCGTCGTGGCCACGAGTGCGAGATCGTTGACCGCACCGTCCGCGGGGGCGTCCCACCACACGACCTCGCTCCCGAAAGGACAGTGGAGAATAGCCGCGCGGTTCTCGACACGCGGTGTCTCGTACAGACACCAGTCGGAGAGATCGGCGTCGGGTGTCGGGCTGTGCGCAAGGACGACCCCGGCAACAATCGCCGCCGCGCGTGCTGAGAGCATGCCCTGATTATCACCGGTGATCGGCCAAAGACCAAACGACTTGCCGCCCCTGGGATCGCGAGTAGAATCGTCGGGCTGTCGTCACGCGGAGGGGATTCCATGAGCTCAGCGATTCGTCTTCTTCTGCCGGTTTTTCTCTTGATCACGGTTCCCGCCTGGGCGGGCGCGGACTGGCCGCACGCGCGCGGGCCCGAGTACGACGGGCGCATCGCGGCGCCCGGGACCTTCGAGAGCGGGGCGATCGGGCTCGATCTGGCCTGGCGCGTCGCGATCGGATCGGGCTACTCGGTCATCGCGATCGCCGACGGCCGCGCGGTGGCGATGTTCGCCGAGGGCGACGGCGACTGGGTCGCGGCGTTCGACGTTACGAACGGCAATCAACTCTGGCGCTATCGTCTCGACGACATCAACAAGGGGACCGACGGCGCACACGACGGCCCGCTGAGCTCGCCGGTCATCGCCGACGGCTCCGTCTACGCCCTGAGCGCGCGCGGACACCTGGTCTCCTTGGCTCTCGAAGACGGCAAGCTCCAATGGCGCAAGAGCCTCCATACCGATTTCGGTGGCAAAGAGCCGGAGTACGGATTCACCACGACGCCGCTCGTTTCCGGCAACACCCTGATCGTTCAGGCAGGCGGCGCCGAGGGTCGGGCGATCGTCGGCCTGAAGGCGAGCGACGGCGAGAAGATCTGGTCGCACGGCGACGCCACAGTCGCCTACCAGTCCCCCGCGATGATGATGCTCGCGGGCGAGCGACAGATCGTCGCTATCAACGGGGGTGGAATCAGCGCGTTCGACCCTGAGACCGGCAAGGTTCTCTGGGAGCATCCCTACGGCGAGGGTGACAACTCCGGCAGCGCGACACCGGTCTTCGTCGGCGGCGACCGCTTCCTCGTGGGGATCAGCGGCAAGGCGGCCGTGTTCAAGGTATCCCGTGGCGACGACGGCTTCGCCGTCGAGGAGCTTTATCGTTCCAACGCCCTCGGGAACAGCTACGCATCACCCGTCTACCACGACGGCCACATCTATGGATACCGCGGCAAGATCCTGACCTGCATCAAGGCGGCGGACGGCTCGCGCGTGTGGCGCTCGCGCGAACCGGGCGGCGATGGGCTGATCCTCGTCGACAACC
>JBFJTV010000036.1:0-12145 GCA_041625075.1 Candidatus Polarisedimenticolaceae bacterium
CGGACGGCGCTCTCCGCGACGAGCCGTGCCTGCGCGGACAGGCGCTCGTTGCGCGCGATGCGGTTTTCGATCTCGGCGTTCAGCAGGAAGGCCATCCCGAGCGAGGTCAGAATCACGCTGACCAGCATGGCCACGAGTGTCGCCCCACCCAGCTCGTCATCACCGTTTGACCGTCGGTTCATGGGGTCCGATCCGGGGCACCCGCGAACCCCAGGTTCCTCGGTCGGACCGCATATCCGACAACGAGCTCGGGTTGTGGCGACTCGCGGTCCCCTGCCGTGATCTCGATCTCGATGCGGCGGATCCGGGCTCGCTGGTCGGCGTTGGCTTCGTCGCCACCGATGTCATCGGAGGCGCTCGTCGGATCGAGAGCGTTGATGCGGTCGTTGGCGCCGTCGTAGTAGGCGAGACGCATCGACGTGACGTTGTCCGCGACCGGAGCACGAACGACGAAGCCGCCACCGCCAAAGGTATCGGTATCGGCGTTGAGGGTGGCGCGGTACAGGGTGTAGGGCGGGTCGTCATGAACGAGCGCGACATTCGAGATCGATACCGTCTCGACGGCACCGTCTCGGGGGGTGTCGGCGACATCGGCCTCGAAGGTCAGGGCGTCCGGGCTCGAGCCGTCGGGCTTGGCGAGAAACCACGCCACGATCTCGTCGTTTCCGGTCGAAACGACCTCGAAACGAGGCCCGGCGAGAAGATCCTCCGGTGTGGCGGACTCCGCCGGATCGTGGCCGTCGAAGTCTCCCCGAATCACCAGCGCCGTGTCGAACGCGGCCTCGATGGGCTCGTCCGGCCGACCCGCGTCCCCGTCCGGGTTGTGGTTGACTCCCGCCAGCCGCACATCGGCAAGAAATCGATGGATCGCGCCACGCACGGCCTGCTGGTGCTCGGCAGCGCTTTGTCCGCGGGCGAGTGTCTTTCGGGAGACGTCGTAGACGGTGAGCGCGACACCCACCGCCACGCCCAGGACCGCCGAAGCGACGACGACCTCCAGAACCGTCAGCCCCTGCTGCCCGCGCTCCCCTCCTGTCATCTTCATACCCCTTCGGGAGGCTCAAAAACGCACCGTCGCGAGACGCACCGAACGGGCGCGGAGCCCTTCCTGCCAGTGCACCACGACCGTCAGGCGGATCGCCCGGGTATCGGCGAACGTCGGGGGACCTGGACCGACCGTTTCGATCCGGATGAGGCCGTACCCTTCCGGGAGCCTCGTCCGGATGCCGGGTTGCCAGCGGGTCGCACGCGGATCGGTCCGGGTATCGATCTCCGCCTGGCTTCGGTCGGGAGGAACACCGAATAGCTCGTAGAGCTGGTGGAACCCCCAGCCCTCGATCTCTTCGACGATGCGCGTGGCGACGGCGAGCGCCTCGGTCGCCCGGCGACCGCTGTGAACCTGCCGCGTTCCGAGCACGAACAGACCCGCGATCGCGATCAAGAGCCCGGCGAGGATACCGAACGCGACGATGACCTCGACCAGGCTGAAGCCGTGCTGGTTTGAACGCGGCACGACCGCGTCTCTTGCAACCGGAGTGCCACCCGCCCACCGGCGCAATGACCGGTTTCTGGCACGCGCGACGCGGTCGGATCACCCGGGCACTCCCGCTGAGCGGAGCAGGTGTGGAGTTCGGTTACAGGTCACGACCCCGGCGTCAGCAACCGGAGATAGGCGCCGACCAGATCGTCTCCCCACAGCAACGCGATCGCCGCGGCAGGCGCGAGAAAGCAACCGAAGGGAAGGGTGTCCCTCATCGAGCCGCCCCGGAGCGGGATGAGCGCGACCCCGATCACCGCACCCGTGATCGATGCGCCGAACAGCGTGACCAGCACGCCCGTCGGCCCGGTGAACGCGCCGACCATCGCCATCATCTTGACGTCGCCCATCCCCATCGCCTCGATCCCGCGAAGCCGGGAGTAGAGCGCGCCGATTCCCCACAGCACGCCCGCGCCGAGCGCGGCGCCCGCGAGCGAGGCCCACAGACGGCTCCAAGACGAGCCCGGGCCGAGAAAGGGGTTGACCCACGCCACCGCGACGCCCACCAGGAACCCGGGAAGCGTGACGAGGTCCGGTAACAGCTTGTGATCGAGATCGGTGAAGAACAACACGAGGAGCGCGAGCAGCAGGATCGCCGAGATACCGAAGGTGATCGTCGGACCGTACGCCCGCCACAGCAGGACGAGAATCACCGCCGTCATCAGCTCGATGACGGCGTATCGAGCCGAGATCCGGACGCCGCAGCTCGCGCACTTCCCGCGCAGCAGCATCCAGGAAAGGACCGGGATGTTGTGATACCACCGGAGCGTCGTGTTGCACTTCGGGCAGTGTGAGCGCGGCGAGACGATGCTCTCGCCGAGCGGCAGCCTCAGGATGCACACGTTGAGAAAGCTGCCGATCAGCAGACCGAGCACGAAGACCATCACGGTCGCGAAGGGTTCGACCAGGACCGGCATCATCGAGCTCCGAGAACGCGCCCGGAGACCGCGCCGATCTCACCCGTCTCGGGATCGTAGGGGTACGGCTCGCCTTCGGGATCGACCGGGACGGTCCCGATGAACCCGGTGCGAACGAGCTCCTCGAGATCCGACGGAAAGCGACCCGAATGTGCCTTGAAGCCTTCCACCGCGGCGGTCAGAAGCCTGAGGTCGAGACGAACGCGTAGATCGCGGATCTGGCGGCGCGCGACGGTCCGCGAGAGCGCGTCGCTCGACGGGTCCTCGAGGACCTCGGCCCACTGCAGGATCGCGTCTTCCAACCGCCCCGAGCGTGCCGTCATCCCGGCCTCCATCCGCCGGACCCAGTACGGTGCGTCGGGCACCGCCGCCGCCTTGCGAAAGTACTCGGCCGCGCGGTCGAACTGTCCCGCGTAGTTGCACTCCCAGCCCGCGAAGTACGGGAGCAACCAGGCGTGCGGGTTCGCTTTGAAGCCCTGGTCGAGAAGCCCGAGACCTGCCTCGAAATCACGCGCCTCGATGATCAGGATCAGCGCCCCGAGCCAGTAGGGATCGATGTAGTGTGGGTCGAGCTTCGGGAGAACGTCGCCAAAGATGTGCTCGACGTACTCGTACCGGCCCTTTCTCTCGTAGTCCGAGTAGTACTGGATCGCCCACAGATAGATGGCGTCCGCGAGGAGTGAGCCCTGCCCGAGACTCGCCGCCCGGAGGTAATCGCCGTTGGGAAGGTAGAGAAGCTCGGTCTCCTCGCGGGCGAAGCCCTCGGGAGATTCGAGGTGCACGCGTGTCGCGCCCACGGCCGCCGCCGAGGCCACGATCACCGATAGCGCGACGATCCGGCTCATGCTCAGCTGAAGTCCCGTCTCTCGAAGATGACGCACGCCAGTACGAGAACGCCCAACGCGTATGCCAGACCGTATCCCGTCGCCGTCGCGATGCGAGTGGCGGGTACGGTGATTTCGTTGACGACCTCGGCCCGGATGTTCAACAGATCGAGGTTCGGCAGCGTCCAGTAGAGAACGTCGCACATCGTTTGCCCGATTCCGCCGCTCAGGCGTTGCTTGAGAAGCTCGAAGCTCCACGCGAGATGGCCGACGATGTAGATCGCCGCCGTCCCCGTCGCCGCGAGGATCGGGTTGGTGAAGCTCGAGAACAGGATCGAGAAGGCGGTGATCAACGCGAGCTCGACCAGGATGAGCCATACCGCGGGAAGAAGCGGAAGCACGGCCTGGCCCCGGACGAGCAGCACCGCGCTCAGCGTCAGGCTCATCAGGGCGACGTTCATCCCGAGGACCATGAGCAATCCCAGGTATTTCCCCGAGACGAACTGCCAGCGCCGCACGGGGTTGGCGAGCAGCGTGTAGACCGTGCGGCGCTCGACCTCCTTGAAGACGAGCGAGACGCCGACGAAGACAGCGGTCAGGACACCGAAGATCGAGATGGCGGCGAGACCGAGGTCCTTGATGATCTTGTCCTCGCTTCCCACGGTCAGAAGCGAGAGCAGCCGCGCCGCGACGATCAGCACCAGCGCGAAGGCGAGCAGCAGATAGAGGATGCGGTCCCGGATCGCCTCGCGGAAGGTGTTGAGCGCGATGGCGCCGAGGGCGTCGCGCAGCCGTGGGACGACAGCGCGCGGTCCGATCGCCAGGTCGCTCATGACGGCTCCTCGACCGACACGCCGCCGTCGACCTCGCGGAGGAACAGATCCTCGAGCGTTTCACGCTGTGGCCACACCGACATCACCTCGCCGCCGTTCTGCGCGACCTGCGACAGTAGCGCACGCAGCGCATCGACGTCGGCGACCCGGAGAAGCGTCGAATCCCCCGACGAAGACAGCGGCTCACCCGGAAGGCCTTCGGGGCTCGAGCCTCGGACCGTGACCTCGAACCACCGGATCTTGCGCGATACCATCGCGTCGAGCCGCCCGACCGAGCGCACCCGGCCGTGATCGAGGATCGCCACGCGGTCGCAGATCAGCTCGGCGTCCTGGAGGATGTGGCTCGAGAAGAAAACCGTTCGCCCGCTCTCGCGGAGCGAGAGGATCAGGTCGCGAACTTCCCGCCGGCCCCTCGGGTCGAGACCCGACATCGGCTCGTCGAGGATCACGAGCTCGGGCTCGGCGAGGACCGCCTGCGCCAGACCGAGTCTCTGGATCATCCCTTTGGAGCATTTGCGAAGCGGTCGGTTTCGATCGCGGTCCATCCCGACCCGCGCGAGCGTCTTTCGGACACGCTCGCGGCGGTCGCGCCCCGCGAGACCCTTGAGCCGGCCGTAAAAGTCGAGAAACTCCTCGGCCGTGAGGTAGTCGTAGAAGTACGGGTTCTCCGGAAGAAAGCCGAGCCGCGCGCGCGCGGCCGGGTCGGACGGAGGGAGGCCGAACAGACGCACGCTGCCGCGATCGGGCCGCAGCAGCCCGACCATCATCTTCAGCGTCGTGGTTTTTCCCGCGCCGTTGGGGCCCAGGAGGCCGAAGATCTCCCCGGCCTCGATCTCGAGCGAAAGCCCGTCGACCGCCACCGTCCGGCCGATGCCGAGGTGGCCGCGGAACCCCTTGCGGAGCCCCTCCAGACGCACCACTTCACGCGCTCGAGGCATAACGTTCGAAGGTCGTCCCGTGGTCCGGGAGGTCCAAAGTGCCGGCCCCGTAAAGCGCCAGCGTCGAGACGGCTGCCCGCGCGTGGGCGAATCGGGACGACCGTAGCCTTCCCGCGGCGCCCATCCGGCGCCGCTCGAGCGGGTGGGTCCCGAGCCGGATCATCGCCGCCGCGATCCCGGCGACGTCACCGGGCCGGACCAGAAGACCGCTCTGGCCGTGGGCGATCGCCTCGGGTGTGCCGTCCACCGCGGTCGCGATCACCGGGAGACCGGCCGCCATCGCTCTCAGGATCGCGAGGGGCATGCCCTCGAAGCGGCTCGTAAGAACCAGAACGTCCGCCGCCGCGAGCAGATCACCGACGTCACGTCTCCAGCCGAGGATTCGAAAACGCAAGCCGAGCGCCCCGCGCTTCGCGACCGCGAGCGTCGCCTCCCCCAACGGGCCGTCTCCGGCGATCCAGAACCGGGCGCGCGGCAACCGTCTCCCAGCCTCCACGGCGGCCCGCGCGAAGGTGACCGGGTCTTTCTGAGGCTTGAGGTTTCCCAGCTGGAGAAAGAGAACGTCGCGGCGTCCCAGACCGAGGCGGCTCCGGATGGCCTGCCGGTTGCGGCGTCGCAGGTTTTCGCGGCGATCGATGCCGTAGTAGATCACCCGGCGATCCCGGTCGCGCCCGATCCCGGCGCGGCGTCCCTGCTCCTCGGTCTCGTGAGAGCACGCGAGCAGAACGAAACCCGGGCGGGCGGCGAGCTTCTCGAGCCAGATGTAGAGCCGCCTCTTCAGCGCCGACTGCGTGTCGTTGAACGACCACCCATGGATGTGGTGGACGACCCGGCTCGGCCGTCCCGCCACCCATGCGGCAAGGCGCCCCACGATCCCCGCCTTGCTCGAGTGCGTGTGCAGCAGATCGAAGCTCTCGCGTCGCAGAAACCGGACGAGCCGGACAAAGCAGCGAAGATCGGCAAACGGTCGGATGCCGTGCACCCACGCGGGCCAACCGTGAACGACCAGACCCGGGATCCGACGGGCGTCTTTGATCAGGTCGCCCTCGGCCGCACTCAGCAGATGAACCTCGTGGCCGCGCTCGAGCAACCACTCGCACTGCTTGAGACAGGTTTCCTGCGCGCCACCGAGATCGAGCCGGGTGATGAACTGCAGCGCCTTCATCGCGCTGCCGGAGCCCTGACGGTGCCGCGGAGAATGTCGGCGACCTCGAGACCGTCCAGAATGGCTCGCTCCATGTAGGAATAGGTCCACGCTCCGTACCGACCGATGAGGTGGACACCGTGTTCGGCGAGCGCCGGAACGACTTCGGCCATCACCTCCTGGCGGTCGCGGTCGAAGATGACGTATCCGGGATCGATCACGACCCAGTCGCCGGCGACCACGCGGTCGTTCTTCCGGAGGATGCCCTCTTCGCGGAGCGCATCGAGCGCCGCCTGCTCCATCCTCTTCTTGTCGAGTTTCTCGCCTCGCTCGAGGCCGAACTCGATGTACATCGACGACGTCCCCGTCGGGGCGACACCGTCGGAGAAGCTCGTCGGGAAGCCGACGCGATAGAACGGCGCGTCCGAGTCGGGAAAGTAGATCCAGTGCGCGCCGTCCCCGACCCCCGCCCGGTCGATCCCGACGTTCCAGCAGGCCACGACCGACCAGTCGAGGCGCTCGGCCATCGACGCGAGACCGGACGGCCCGCCGGTCGCGATCCGGAGAAAGGCGGGAAGCGGGATCGTCACGACCAGCCGCTCGTAATCGTGCACCTCGCCGTCGTCCAGGACGACCTGCCGTCGCGCCAGATCGACCCCGTTCACGCGCGAGCCATAGCGCACGCGCTCAACCCGTTCGGCGAAGGCCCGCGGAACGACCTCGATACCGCCCTTCGCGGGGTAACGGAAGGTCGAGTTGTACCCCATGCCCTCGTTGGGCACCCCGACCGCCCCGCGGACGACTTCCTGAAGGTTCGGTTTGGGGACGGCCCACGACACCCAGTCGGCAGTCATCTCCCCGGGGTCGCGACGAAAGAGCTTGGTGTTGTACGGGAACATGAAGGCGTCGCTGATTCCGCGACCGAAGACCGCCAGCGACCATTCATGGAACGGCGTCCTCGGGTCCTCGGGGACGGGGGTCTTCATGCTCTCGACAAAACCGGTGATGCAATCGGCGACCACCTCGGGCGGCAAACCGTGGAGGTTGGCCTGGAAGGGGAACGGCAGCGTCGCGCCACGACTCCGGATAAAGGCCTTGCGCTCGATCGTCCGGAAGGTGTCCGGCAGCAACCGCTCGACGAGCTCGATGGCTCGCGGGTCTCGCAGGTGCAGGAGGTGACCCGTGTAGTCGAAGACG
Source organism: Candidatus Polarisedimenticolaceae bacterium (assembly GCA_041625075.1). Lineage (GTDB taxonomy): Bacteria > Acidobacteriota > Polarisedimenticolia > Polarisedimenticolales > Polarisedimenticolaceae > JBFJTV01. The sequence goes on from JBFJTV010000036.1 coordinate 7,391, forward strand.
AACCCGTTGATTTCACGCGAGCGGCACAGACCCCCGCCGTCTTCCTCGGCCTCGAGCACGAGGTGCGGGACGTCGCCGAGATGGTAGGCGGTGGACAACCCGGCAAGCCCTCCACCCAGAATCAGGATCATCGCTTCCTCAAAGACTCATGTTGATCTTGCGCAACAGGAAGACCGAGACCACGGCCAGCACCGCGACGCCCGACAGCACGATCACGGCGCCCTGTTGATCCAGCAGCATCATCCCCACCGCCGCCGCTCCGAGCAATGCCGTCACCGCGTACGACAGCACCACGGTCTGCCTGATGGACAGCCGCCACCTGCGCAGTCGCAGCGCGACGTGGTCCGGACTCCCCAGCATTACGGGCAGGCCCCGTCGCCAGCGGACGTACATCACGAAGACCATGTCGAACAGCGGAACGCCGAGGATGAGTGCGGGCGCCAGCGCCGAGATCGAGTTGCGCTCGGTGTAGGCGTTGTTCATGGCCAGCGCGCCAAGCATCAGCCCGAGAAAGAGGCTTCCGGTGTCGCCCATGTAGATCCGGGCCGGTTCGAAATTGTACCTGAGAAAACCGAGACAGGATCCGGCGAGCGCGGCCAAAAGGACGGCAGCGGTGATGTTGCCGTTCCAGTCGGCGACCGCGAACAACGTCAACGCCGCGACCGCCGCGGTGCCCGCCGAGAGTCCGTCCATGACGTCGATCAGGTTGAACGCGTTGGTCACCGCGATCAGCCATAGGACCGACAGCGGGATGGTCACCGTGGGTGGCAGGAAGGCGAGCTGGATGTAGATCCCCGACTTGATCAGCACCAGGATGGCGATCAGCTGGCCGGCGAGCTTGGTCCACGGTCCGAGCTCGCCGAGGTCGTCGATGAGCCCCAGGATCACGACGATCGATCCCGCGAGGAGAATTCCGAGCACCTCCTCCTTGAACTGGAAGGTCAGGGCGACCGCGATCAGGAACGACAGATAGATCGCCAGACCGCCGAGATAGGCGACCGGCTCGCGGTGCTGTTTGAGGCGTCCGTCGGGGCGATCGACGATTCCGAAGCGCAGCGCCGCCTCGCGCATTCGAGGCGTCAGCCAGGCCGCCAGCCCGCCCGCCAGCATAAACGTCGCCAGATAGAGCCACCACCGACTCACGCCTCCTCCCCGGGGCGATCCGGGCGGCCCGGATCCCCCTTCTGAGTTTCGTGTCCGGTGGGCCGAGCGGCCAGTCGGCGGCGCGCAAAAACCTCCCTGAATATCCCCCGCTCCCGCCACAGCCTGAGGAGCACCCTCGGAGAGGTCAGGGCCAGCACCCCTGCCATCGCCAGGTCGCGGGCCCAGATAAAGGGCAGGTTCCTGAGATATCCGCCAAGGCTGTCGTTCTTGAGGATGACGAGATAACGGTTCTTGGCGACGTGAAAACGGACCTCGGCCGGGCGGGCGAGCGTGGCGGCCCATCGCGCCGCCGGGCTCTCTCGCCCCGTGGTCCCGCCGCGGGCGTGATATCCGACGGCCCGGTGGCGGTAGGCGGTCTTCCACCCGCGTCGCCTCGCGCGCCAGGCGAGATCGAGATCCTCGTAGAACGCGAAGAATCTCTCGTCGAAGAACCCGGTCTCGGGGTCGCGAACCGAGTCGAGCATTGCCCGGCGGTAGAGCGCCGCGGCGCCGCACGCGCCGAAGACCTCGACGTCGTGGTCGAACTGCCCGCCGTCGAGGCGGCCGTAACCGCGGTCGATCGGCTGTCGCGAGCGGCCGAGCTCCTGCCCGGCGGAGTCGAGGTGGCGATCGTCGAAGCGCAACAGCTTCCCGGCGACGATCCCGACGGCGGGGTTCTCGAGGGCCGGGAGGAGCTCGCGGAGAAAACCCGGCGTGAGCTTGGTGTCGGGGTTGAGAACGAGAACATAGGGGCTCGTCGTTTCGGCGATGCCGAGGTTGTTGGCGCGGCAGTATCCGACGTTGTCGCCGCACTCGATCAGCCGCACGGTGGGAAAGCGATTGCGTACGAGGTCTACCGTCCCGTCGAGGGAAGCGTTGTCGACGACGACGATCTCGCGCGGCGGCCGGTCGAGATCGAAGACGGTCGTGAGACAGTCCTCGATGTAACGCGCCGAGTTCCAGGTCACGACGACCACGGCCACCGGGGATCTCATGCGACTGCTCCCAGGAGCGCTTCCATGCGATCGACGTGACGGTCGAGCGAGAACGTCTCGCGGGCGCGCGAGAGCGCGGCGCGGCCCATCGTCTCCCGGAGACCGGCGTCTTTCGAGAGCTCGACGAGCGCCGTCGCCAGGGCCCGGACGTCGCCGTTCTCGACGAGGCGGCCCGTGACGCCGTCCTCGACCATCTCCGCCGTCCCACCCGATCGGAACGCCACCACCGGTCGCGCGGCCGCCATCGCCTCGAGCACGGCGCGCGGGAAGGGATCGGGCGTCATGGTTGTCAGACAGACGAGGTCGGAGGCGGCCAGAAGCCGCTCGCCCGTCGGCTGCGGCGGCAGCAGATGAAAACGTCCGGCGCGTTCCGAGGCCGCCATTGCGTCCCGGACCCGATCGACGAAACTCCGCGGACCCGACCCCGCGATCACGAACCGCAGGTCACCGCCGTCTTCGATGGCGGCCGCGCCCGCCCGGACGAACTCGAGCGCGCCCTTGTGCGGGAGGATCTGTCCGTAGAGACCCGCCACGCAGCCGTCGGGTGGAAGCCCCAGCTCCCGGCGCGCGAGCGCCCTCGATTCGCTCGAGGCGCTCTCCTCGACTCCGTTGTGCACGACCTCGGTGACGTCCCCGAGACCCTCTTCGTGCAGCCACGCCGCGACAGCCTCGCTGACCGCGACGATACGGTCGGCGTGTTGCCGAAGCCGGGCCGCGTACCACCGCCGCCGCGCGCCCGGAGGGAGGATCTCGCGGATGTGCCACACCACCGGGAGCCCCGCCGTCTTCGCGCATTTGGCTCCGCGAAGATGCGGGAGACAATTGACATGCACCACATCCGGCTCGAACCGACTCAGAAACTCCGCGATCGCCGTCTCTCCCCGATCCGGCCACGCGAACCGCACCCACTTGGCCAGGGCGACCGGCCATGGGCGAGGCTCGTAGTACGCGAGCCAGCACACCCGGCACGGGATCGTGTGAACCTCCGCACCGCGCGCGCGCAGCGTCTCTCCCATCACCCAAGGACCGGGGGCGACCACCGCGACCCGGTGACCGCGCGCCCGAAGCTCCCCGGCCAGAAGCGCGAGACTCCGCTCGGCGCCCGTCGGCGAATCGGCCGAAGCCATGTGCGAGAGCATCGCGATCGAGAGCTGCCGGCTCATGGCGCGACCGGCGCGCGATCGAGGGCGTGGCGTTGCCAGCCCTCGAGCACCATCAGCAACCACAACGGCTCGCCGTGATCGGCCTCTCCTGCGAGATGCGCGCGAACCATCTCTCCGACCGCACGCGGGCGAAAGATCCCCCGTCGCCTCACCGACTCCTCGGAGAGAAGGTCGCCCATCGCCTCACGCAGCGGGCCGCGAAGCCAGGTCGAGATCGGGACGTCGAAACCCTGCTTGGGGCGTCGTGCCGCCCCCGGGAGCACCGCCGCGGCGACCTCGCGCAGCAGCAGCTTGCCTTGCTTGCGGTTGGTCTTGAACCGCCCGGGAAGGGGCAGCACCCAGTCGACGACCTCGTTGTCGAGGTAAGGAACGCGGACCTCGAGCGAGTGCGCCATGCTCATCCGGTCGACCTTGGGGAGCAGGTCGCCCGGCAGGAAGATCTCGCGGTCGGTCGCGAGCCGAGCGTTGACCGGATCCCGCCTCGCGCGCTCGCGCCAGCGCTCCTCCGCGTCGCTATATAAGGAGAGCACCTCGGCCTCGTCGGGGAGCGGTAACGCCGCGAGATCCTCGACGGCATCGGCGCTGAAGATCTTCCCCCAATCCAGCTGGCGCTCCAGTCCCGGCTCCATCCCGAGACGTCGCCGAAACCGCCCCGAGACGGACCGCCCCGCCACCCTCATCGCCGCCGGCAGGACCGCCCTTCCCCACGGGCCGAGCCGGTCGATCATGACGTCGTAGCGCTGGCGCTCGTACCCGCCGAAGACCTCGTCGGCGCCTTCGCCCGAGAGCGCCACGGTCACGCGCGTGCGGGCCAGCCGCGACATGTACCACGTCGGGATGCAGGTCGCGTCACCGAGCGGCTCGTCGAGATCGCCGAGGATCCGGTCGAGATCCGCCGCGACGGTCTGCGGGTCCATCGTGACCTCGTGGTGCTCGGTCGAGAGCCGCGTCGCGACTTCTTTGGCAGCCGGAAGCTCGTTGGCGACGTCGTCGCTGTCGAATCCCACGGAGAACGTCCGGACCGGTCCCGCCTCGGCGCGGTTCACGAGCGCGGTCAGCGTCCCCGAATCGAGCCCGCCGCTCAGAAAAACACCGACCGGAACGTCGGCGACCAGCTGGCGCTTGGCGGCTGCGGCGAGAATCGCCTCGAGCCGCTCGCGGAGATCGCCCTCGGGAGGATCGGTCGTCTCGGGCGGGTCCCAGAATCGATAGCTTCGCTCGCCTGCCGGGCCGACCTCGACGACCATTCCCGGCGGAACCGCCCGGACCCCGTTCAGAATCGAGCCCTGGGGCGAGATGAACTTTTGATAGAGGAAGTGCCGGAGCTCGAGCGGGTCGAGGGCGCGATCCTCGGGGAACCGGCCAGCCATCAGAGCCTTCAACTCCGACGCAAACGCCAGCGTCTCCCCCTGCCGGCAGACGAACAGCGGCTTGATGCCGTAGCGGTCACGCGC
>JBFJTV010000037.1:0-12075 GCA_041625075.1 Candidatus Polarisedimenticolaceae bacterium
AGGGCGTGACCGGCGGCGACTACGCCTCGATGTCTCATTGCGTTTCGGGATTCTAGCACCGGGTCCCTCGAGCGTTGTGCGGTCAAATGGAATGCTCTGATAAACTTGCGGGACGAGGGAGGTGCATGTGGGAAAGACGGCGAGAATCTGCGTCCTTGTCATCGGCTTGCTCGGGGCATCCTGGGGAGGCGTCGCGGCGGGTGACGATTCCACGAACGTTCATTGGCCGGCCTTCAGGGGCTTGAATGCAACGGGGGTGGCCGAAGGCTTCTCGATCCCGGCCACCTGGAATGCGGAGAGCGGGGACAACATTGCCTGGAAGACCCCCGTCCCGGGGTTGGGGCATTCCTGCCCGGTGGTCTGGGGCGACCGCGTCTTCGTGACCACCGCGATCAGCGGGAAGGACCACGATCTAAAGGTCGGGCTTTACGGCGACATCAAGCCGGTCAAGGACGACACGGTCCACACGTGGCAGGTGCTGTGCCTCGACAAGGGCACGGGCGAGATCCTGTGGCAGAAAACCGCGTATGAGGGCGTTCCCGAGATCAAGCGCCATACAAAATCGAGTCATGCCAACTCGACGGTGGCCACCGACGGCACGCACGTCGTGGCGATGTTCGGCTCCGAGGGCCTGTATTGCTACGACATCGACGGGAAGCTTCTGTGGAAGAAAGACCTGGGCGTGCTCGATTCGGCGTTTTTCATGGTTCCTCCCGCGCAGTGGGGGTTCGGCAGCTCACCGGTGATCCACGACGGCCGCGTCATCATCCAGGCCGACGTGATGAAGGACTCGTTTCTGGCGGCCTTCGATATCAAGGACGGAAAGGAGATCTGGCGCACGCCGCGCGACGACTACCCGACGTGGAGCACGCCCACCATCGTGGTGGGCACGAACGGCGCTGAGATCATCGTCAACGGTTACAAGCATTCCGGCGGTTACGATTTCAAGACCGGCAAGGAACTGTGGAAGCTTTCCGGGGCCGGTGACATCCCCGTACCGACTCCCGTCCTGAGCGGCGATCTGGTCTTTCTCACGAGCGCGCACGGACCGCTTTCCCCGGTCTACGCGGTGAAGACCTCGGCGCGTGGCGATATCTCGCTCGAGGAGGGGGCGTCGTCGAACGCCAACATCGTGTGGAGCGTCCCGCGAGGAGGGGCGTACATGCAGACGCCACTGGTCTACGGCGACTATCTGTACGTCTGCCGCGACAACGGGGCGCTGTCCTGCTACGAGGCCGCGACCGGGAAGCGCCTCTACCAGCAACGCCTCGGTGGAGGCTCCGCAGGCTTCACCGCATCCGCCGTCGCGGGTGACGGCAAGATCTACTACACGAGCGAGATGGGCGACACCCTCGTGATCAAGCCGGGCCCCGAGTTCGAGCTTCTCGCCGAGAACGCGCTCGGCGAGATCACGATGGCGACACCGGCGATCTCCGAGGGGATGTTGCTTTTCCGGACCAAGGACCACGTCGTGGCGGTCGCCGAGAGCACCGCCAAAAGACGTTGACCGGCCTCGACCGACCCATGCGGCAACCCTCCGTTCAAGAGAAGGTCCTGGTCTTTCTGCTCCGTTTGGGTGCGGCCATGACCTTGATGGCCTTCATCACGATGCTGCTCCCGGAAAGCGTGATGGCCGAGACCCATCGGTGGCTCGGTCTCGGGGAGTTCCCCGCGAGCCCGCTGGTGGATTACCTCACCCGATCGATCTCGGCGCTCTACGGGTTTCACGGCGTCCTGCTGTTCCTGGTCTCGCGGGACGTCGTCCGGTACCGGGCTATCGTGATTTACGTGGGCGTGATGAATCTCGTTCTCGGTTTCATGTTGCTCGGCATCGATCTGCACGCCGGCTTGCCGTGGTACTGGACACTGGCGGAGGGACCGAGCCTGCTCGTCCTTGGTCCCATCCTCCTCTACCTCGTCCGCTCCGTCCCGAAATAGCGGCGGGGTCGTCCCGATTACAGGTAGCGCTGGAACAGGAGCATGGCGATCAACGTCGCGCTGGCGACGAGCCCGATGAACGGACGCGGCCCCGCCTCGTAGGCCTCTGGGAGCAACTCCTCCATCACCATGAAAACCATGGCACCCGCGGCAAAGCCGATCCCGTACGGGAGCGCGGGCGCAAACGCATCGACGAACAGATAGGCGGGCACGGCCATCAGGGGCTGCGGAAGCGACGAGAAGACGCTCCACCCAGCGCAGGCCGCCACGCTCACGCCTCGCGGGCGAAGGACCGCGCTGATGGCAAGCCCCTCGGGAATGTTGTGGACCGCGATCGCGGCGGTAATCACCAGAGCGAGGCGGATCCCGCCTGCGAACGACGCACCCACCGCGATGCCTTCGGAGAACGAGTGCACCGTCATGACCACGATGATCAGGATCATGCGCCGCGCACCGGCGCCTCGTATCGAACCGAACCGGACGTCGTAACGGCCGAGAACACGTTGCGTGATCATGATGAACGCCACGCCCGCGTTGACCCCGACAAAGGTCTGCCAGATGCCGTGCCGGGTGGCCTCGGCCACGAGGCCGAAGCTGGCGCCGAGCATGAGGCCGGCGGCGATCGCGTTGGCATAGGCCACGGTCCGAGCCGAGACGGACTGGACGAACGCGAAGGGCAGCGCGCCGAGCCCGGTAGCCAGGGCCGTGATCGTTCCGTAAAGGAACACCACGAGGACCGGGTGTGCCGTCTCGCCGCCGGTCATGACAACAGTCCCTCGAGAAGGACGACCATGCTCATCGCGACGCTGGCGGCGAGCGCGATGCTCGTCGATCCGGCCCCGCGATAAGAGTCGGGCAGCAGTTCGACCATCACCAGATTGACCAGCGCCCCCACCGCGAAACCGAGCACCCAGGGCAGGCTTGCCGGCGCGGCAGAGATCACCGCGAAGGTCACCACGGCGAGAAGCACCTGGCCGATGTTGCTCACGACCGCCAAACCGCTCGCCTGCCCGAGCGAGACTCCCCGGGCTCGCATGACGGCGCTCAGCGCCGTTGCCTCGGGGATGTTGTGCACCGCGATCGCGATCGCCACGAAGATGCCGAACGGAATGTCCACCGCCATGGCCACGCCGATCGCGACACCTTCGGAGACCGAGTGCAGCGAGCTCGTGAGGAGCACCTTGTAGCCGAGCGCGGCGTCGCCGGTGTCGATTCGATCGTGGTCGATCTCGGGCGGGCGGGAGATCGAGTGAGTCCAGAAGACGAACAGGACACCAATCAACGCCCCCGCGGCCGCGGGGAGCGCGGGCACGGCCATGCCCTTCTCGGTAAGCGTATAGGCCGCACCGAGCATCATGCCGGCGGCGATCGCGGACGCCCACCCGACCCGCCTGACCGGGATGGTCTCCTGACCGATGAGCGGGGTCACGCCGAGCGCGGCCGCGGCCGCGGCGATGCTCGAAAACAACAGAACTGTCAGCGTGGCGTCCAAACTTGCCATCTCCACGCGGAGATCACACCGGGGCAGCCCCAAGGCGGTTGACGAGTCTACGCCAAACCGGATCCGGCAGGGCTCAGAAGTCGACGAGCAGCGCCACGGCGTAGATCGTGTCCAGCCCGTGGGCGTTCCGCATCAGGAGTTGGCGCGCGGTTCCAGATCGGAGAATTCAAGGAGTTATAGCGATCACTTCCGGTATAATGCGCGAACGCACGAGGCGCTCATGGCAATCGAAGTCATTCCCTTTGACGCGAGCTTTCAGGACGCCGTCAGGTCGCTTGCCGAGGAGATCCTGTGCCGCGAATACGGGATCCACGAAGATCTGTCCGGCCAGGAGGACCTCGCGGATGTAGCGGCAACCTATGCGCCGCCGGACAGCCTGTTCCTCCTCGCGTTGGAGAACGGGCTACTGATCGCCACGGGTGGCGTCCTGTACATCTCGGAGATCGACTGTGAGCTGCGTCGCCTCTATGTCGAGGCCGAGCGACGGCGGCAGGGCGTGGCTTCGACCCTGATGGGAGAGCTGCTCGATTTCATCCGAACACGCAGCTACAAACGTATCCTGCTGGAGGTCGGTCCCGAGATGAAGGACACGATCAAGAGCTACGGACGATACGGGTTTGCGCCCGACGACAGGGACCTCCCCCGCGCCGGCGAGTTTCTCTCCATTCGGTTCTGACACCGGGTGACCGGCTACCTGCCGTAGGCATGGCCAAGCGCCCCCATCGGCGGCCCGCCTCCGATGCGTGCGCGCTCATCCTCGCTCATCGGGACGAGGGGTACCGCGATCTCCGAAACTTCGGAAGAAGCTCGCGCGCGGACGCGGCTTCGATGCGCCTGCGAGACGCTTGCCAGTAACACGACGGCAAGAAGCAGAAACGCCAGTGCCATCAGCCTCCGCCATCTGATTCCCGGGTTGTGCTCCGCCATGGCGACCTCCTGCCTTCCACTCCATCTGCAGGGGTCGTGCCGTCGAAGAAGACCGAGCTTTCTCACCAGATCGGGACAAGAGGCGTGAAGTGCGGTTCGCACCGAGCTCGGTCACCGTTCAGTCCGGTACGCGGTCGCCCGAGGCGTGGTAGTCGGCAAGGTCGCACATCGATCCGGGAGACACGTCGGATGCCCTCGAATCTCGACCCTGCCGACGCGGTTGGCGTCGCTCCAGGCCTTATTTGACGGTGACCAGCAGGAACTCGCCCGCGCGGTCGGCCTTGTGGTCGTGCGCCTCGGTCGCCTCGATCCACATCACGGCATTCTTCCCCAGCTTCTCCGTCCGCTCTTCGCCGTTCTCGCGGTAAGTCGTCGAAGCCTCCTGGAGGGTGATCACGAGCTGGTTGCCCGCATGCGGGTGCTCTCCGACCCAGCCGCCGGCCTCGAAGGCGATCTTCTGGACGATGACGTGGTCGTTGTCGAGAAGGACCTCGCCCGTTGCGGCCGCGGCATAGCTCTGGGGTGCCACCGGCGGGGCGACGCTCGACGTCTGGAGGCGGGTCATCTTCCACTTCCCGTCGGCGGACGTCTTGTACCACGCGGCGTAGGTACCGGGAAGGCTCATCTCGCCCCCGTCCGCGTCAGTCCACCTCAACATCCAGTCACCCCAAGCAGTTCCCCAGCCGTTCGCCGCCAGGACCTTTCCGGGCTTGATGGTCAGCGTGGCGGATCCGAAGAACGGGTTGTCATACATCGCACGAATGTCAGCCGCACCGGTAACATCCGGTTCGTCGGGGATCGCCCACACGGCGTTGTCGGCCCAGAGATCCATGATCGCGTCCGCGTCGCCGGCGTTGTAGGCGGTGACATAGTCGGCGTGGAGCTGTTGGATACCGGAGGGGTCATCGCTCCCCGGGGGCTCACAGGCAACACTCAAGGCCAGGACGGCGAGCAGAGTAGTAGCGCTGAAGATTGACTTGGACATTTCGCTCCCTCCATGCGTCAACGCGCGGATCTTAGCACCGGCGGCGGTCGTCAGGAACCGTTCGGACGGATACCTTCCGCCCAGCAAGTCGCGTACCACATGGCCGCGTCGGGACGACGCTCCCACTCCCGAAAAGCCTTGAGACTCTCATCGAATTGCTTCTCGTCGGCCAGCCCGAAAGAGACGATCTCTTCCTTCGCCCCTTCCAGGATGTGGACGAAGTTGTCGATCATCGCGGCGAAGTCCGGGCTACCCGCACAGGTCCCGAACGAGAGACACCGGTTCTGACGGGGCAGAGCGCCTGCTTCGTGGAGCAACGATACGAGGTGACGTCCGACGAAGGGGTCCTTGCCCTGCCTGTCGTAGGTCATGTAATACGCCCGCCACAGCTCGAGAACCCCCGGCGGCTCGGGCCACAACCGCAGGACCTCGTGGTCGTCGTCCTCGAGAACGATCCGCCCGCCGGGCCGGACGGCGAGCACCATCGCGCGGACGATCGCGAGCGGATCGGTGGCGTGCTCGAGAACGAAGCGGGCGTGCGCGACGTCGAAGGTGCCCCATTCGGCATCGGAAAGAGGAAGCTCGGTCGCCTCGCCCCGTCTGAAATCGACGAGACCCTCTTCGCCGTCGTCCCGCGCCTGCCTCAGCGCTTCGGCCAGCTGCTCGGCGTCACGCTCGACACCGATCGCCGATCCCCCGGAACCGGCGGCGCGCGCCAGCATGCGCGAGAGCTGGCCGAGACCCGACCCGACATCGAGGATCCTCTCGCCGCCGGCCAGCGCCATGGCCCGGACCGACGCGGCGTTGAGCAGCGCGTTCAACCGCGAGAGCCGCTTCTGCTCGTCGGGCTCGGTGCCGTGAACGTAGTGCCTGTCTCCCGGTCCCATGATCAACCCTGAACGCCGTTTTTGCCGGATTCGCAAGCTGATGATGAATGACCTGACGGCACGCTGGGCTCTCGACGGACACCACGGATCAGGAATAGGATGGCGAGTCCGAAGACGATGACGAAGGGACCCTCCCAGGCCGTCCACCACGACGGCATTCCTGCCGACCAGTCCACCACGAGTAGCATCACCCCCAGCAAGGAAATCGCAGCACCCAGGTAGATCAGCACCCGGCGGTACCGGCCGAGATCGAACGAGACCACCCAGAACAGCCCGCCAAGTAGGGCGTAGAACGCGGACGTGGACCTCGCGAGATAGCTGACCACGGGCGCGTCGGGAAGCCGTCCCATACCCAGCTCGGCGTGAATGGACTCCATCCACGCATGGGGTGCCACCACGAAGACCAACGCGGTCAGGGACGAGGCCCCCAAGATCCGGAGCGCGAACTTCAGGATTTGCTCGGACATCCCAGCCGGTTTTGTGCTCGCATCACTCTGCATCGTGTTCCGGCGCCGGTTCGAGCTCCGGCTCCGAGCCCGACGCGTCAAGGGCGCGATCGACCGTCAACGCACGGTACAACGTCACGGCGCCGCCCAGAGCCGTAAGCCGGAGCATGAGCCGCGCGATGAGAAACGCCTGGCCGATCGCAAAGGCCACGATCACCCAGGTTCGAGTGGTCTGACCGGCCCCCGGTGCCACGAGACCGTAGAGAACCAAAAGCACCACCGAGACGAGCGCGGGCACGAGGTAGACACCAAACGTTCGGAAGGGGTGCGCGATCACGAAGGCGATGCCGCGCACCGCCGCCAGGAACATGCTGCGCCGGTCGTCGACCACGGTGGCCGCCTTGGCGTAGGTAAAGCAGACGTGCACGGTGGCCAGCAGGACCGCGGTCAACGAAACTGCAAGAAGCGCGTAGAGAAGCACGGTCCGTTCGGTCGTGACATCACGAACACGCTCTCCGATCGCGTCGTACACACGGTGGTGCAGCCGATAGATCAGGAAGTACAACATGCCGGAAATCGCTGCGAGCCGCACGAAACGAAAAAAGAACCGTCCCCCCGCTCGAAAGAACCCGCCAAAGCTCCGTGTCTCGTCGGGATGGGCGTATCGCTCGACGACGCCGCCGAGCAGGAGCAGCCAGACCATGGCATAGATCGCCCCGATGACCACGACGCCCGCGAAACGCGTGAACATCCCTCCCGTCACCCAGGCCTGGAGATTGTCGAGAAACGCGCCGACACCCAGGACGGTCGGGGTGAAGATCTTCGCCAGCCCGCTTGCGTAGACCTTGTATTCCCCGTACCAGGTCATGTCGAAACCGGATCGCATCTCCTCTTGGACGACGCTCGAGCCAATGGCGTCCTCGATCGTGGAGGCCACGATCCAGGCTGCCGGTGCAGCCGCCAGTGCGTTGACGAGCCACAGGAGGAGAACGACTTCCAGCGATCCGACGGTCCGGCGAAAACCTCGGGAGATGGCCTGTAGGGTCGTCATCCGTTCCCCGCAACTACATGAAGTACTCGAAGGAGGCAAGAGCGTCCTGGAGCCAGATCATCCACTTCGAGGCCCACTTCTTCGCGGGGAATCCAGCCGTCGGCTTCAGCGTCATGCTGTTGTTCGAGTAACGCAGATCGAGGAGTAGCTCCCGATTCGGATCGACGATGGCGTGCAGGAGTCTCGACGGCCGCTCGACGACCACATGCTCCCACCGCGACTGCCCGTCCCACGACTGGCGGATCTCGTGCCCGTCCTCGAAGACGAGAAGGACCTCGACGGGAAAGGTGCCGTCCCCGTGGCGACGCAGAACGACCTCGGAGCGGTAGGTCTTGTCGTCGTCGGCGTCCCTTTGCTCGGGCTCGACAAAGACCAGCTTCCCGTCGCGCTCGACCAGTCCCCTGGGCTCGACCGAGTAGCTCGCGATCGAATCGACGGCGTAGTCGAACCACACCGAGCCGCGGACCTGGTCGAAGAACCAGGCCAGGTTTTCGCCCGCCACCTCGTTGGCAACCGCGAAGAAGTCGTTTGGGGTGGGATGGCTGAAGGCGTAGCGCTCGTAGTAGGTCGAGAGGATCCGCTGCATCGCGTCCCACCCGAGATAGCGCTCGAGCGTTCCGAGCCACAGCGCGGTTTTGTCGTAGCTGAGATCGCTTGCGGCATACGGCAGATAGCGAAACGTCGGCGTGGCGGTATCGCTCGCGTTGGCGTGGCGGCGATAGTCGTCGAGACGATGGAGAAGACGATGGACGCTGATGCCGGGGAAACGCAGGGCGAGCAACCCGCTCTCACCGCGACCCTGATATCCGGGGTCGGGCAGAAAGCGGCGCACGAGAAAGTGCTCGGGATAGGCGATCTCGAGAACCCGCGACTGGGCGTAGCTGTTGATCCCCTCGTCGAGCCACGCATGCTCGAACTCGTTGGTGCCCACGACCCCGTACCAGAACTGGTGACCGGCCTCGTGAACGGTCACCGATTCGGGCTGCTTGCCTTTACGTGGGTTGAACAACCGTGTCCCACAGGTAAAGAGCGTCGGGTACTCCATCCCGCCCGCGCGACTGCCGTACGGCGGGTCGACGATGGTGACGTGGCCGTAGGGGTACGGACCAAACCACATCCCGTAGTACTTGAGCGCGGCTCTGGTCGCGTCGAAGTGCCGTTCGGTCTGGCCGAGATGTTCGGGCTGGATGAGAAGCCGCATATCGACGGGCGGAAGCCCCGGCTCCTCGAACCTGCTCGTGCGAACGACGAAGTCGGGACTGGTGGTCCATGCGAAGCCGTGGACGTCCTCCTGGTGGTAACGATGGGTGACGGTCCCGTCGTCGTTACGCCGGCGGGCCCGCTCGAGTCCCGTGGCACCCACGATGAATCCCTCGGGCACGGTCATCGAGACGTCGTAGACGCCGTAGTCCGAGAAAAACTCGGTGGTCGAGTGGAACTGGTGGCAATTCCAGCCGTCGGGTCCGAACACTCCGAGCTTGGGGAACCAGTGCGCGAACAGGTAGAAGTCTCCGCGATACCCCGTCCTCGCGAAGAAGCGCGGCACCCTCGCGCGCCATTCCATCTCGACCTCGATGGTTTCTCCGGGGAGGACGGCTTGCTGCAGCGCGACGACGATCACCGTGCGGTCGTCCGGGTTCCCATCATCCGGTGAGACGTAGCGCCAGCTCTCGCCGAGATCGATCGGTTCGTCGTCGCCCAGCCGCGAGAGCCGGATCGAGGTCACCTCGAGATAGCTCCACTCTTCCTCGCGGACGTCGGCGAAACGATCGGCCCGACCTTGCAGCCGGATCTGCCGCATCCAGGTGCTCTGGTCGTTGCGCCACGCGTTCCAGTAGAGGTGAAACCACAGCTCGTCGGTCGATTGCATCTGGAGGTTTTGCCAGGTGAGCACCTGGCGGCCGTCGAGAAGGCGGGCTTCGTGGTCGAGCCGGACCTCGATGGTGTAGCTCGCGTTGCGCGGCGAGAGGGGGTGCGTCTCGGAATCGGCGATCGCGGCACCGGTTCCGGCGACGCCGAGCAACAGCCCGAAGACGAATGAAGCGCGCGGACGTCTCATGAATCCCCCGCCCCGTGGGTCACGGCGACCTATGTTAGACGAAGTGCTCCCATCGGGTTAACGGAAGTTCTCGAGGGCGAGCGGCCGTGTGGCGCCGCGCCTCGTGCGGGACCACCAGTTCCCTGTGGCCTTACGCTCTTCGACGGTGGTGAAGTCGTAGTCATAGAACGCGAAGCGCACGAACCGGGGCGGCGCCTCCGGATCGAGCGCGGGTCCCACCAGACCGCAAACCGCCGGCGAGCCCTCCAGAATCCGCCTGGCGAGACTCTCGAGCCAGTACGATGCCCGCCTCGGGTTCAACGCCGCGAACCACATTTGCCAGTCGAGCCGTGGTTGGTGCGGCTGGACAAAGACCGGCCGTCGCGCGGGGTCACCCGGCTTCCATCGGAACTCGATCTCGGACCAGTTCGTACCGTCGTCGCTCGCCTCGATGACGATCTCGGGACGCCGAATCGTCATCGTCCGGAAGAGCCCGTATCCGTTGATGCTGTGGTAGGGGGCGATCCGGTCGAGAACCGGCGCGGCAAACCTGACCATTGCACCACCCGTTTCGAGTGCGGTGACCGGGATGCTCTTGCTCGTCGTCGGGGGGAGCGTGCGCGCCATCTCGCCGGTCAACTTCAGAAGACTCAAGACCACCAGGACCGCAGCGATCGCGGCGGGGACGGTCTTCCGCGCTTTCGACAGCCAGGTCGATGCCCGTTCTTCGTCGTCGGGCGATGGTTTCTCGGACGTTTGCGCGAGTTCGAACCAGGGTCGGAGACGGCGCGGCACCAGACTCGAGAGAAAAGCGTCGTCGAGAAGCGTGAGGCACAGCGCCAGCGTCAGGAGCCCGAAGAAGTTGTAGTTGCCGGTCGCGTCGATCAGGATCTGCAGCAGGACCAGCGCCCAGAACGCGATGAGCCGTAGCCCCCGAGTCAGAAAGATCAGAAAGGGCGCGCCAACCTCGATCAGGAACATCACGAAGACCGAGAAGCGCTGGATCCACCCTGGAAGATGGTGCGCGTACCAGCTCGTCCAGGCGGGAAGCGGTTGCGTGTAGTAGTGGAAGTCAAGCGCGGTCAAGCCCCACCAGGTCTCGTCCATGCTGATCAGCTTCGTGATACCCGAGAGAAACATCAGCTTGAACAGCAGCAACCGCAGCAGCCACAACCCGATGTGCGAGGGCTCCGATTGCGCCGCGGGCAGATGCGGACGAAGCTGGGCCGGCGCGAAGAAGATCGCCATGACCGTGGTCTCGAGCAGGAGCACATCCCACTGAAAGCTCATGAAGACGTTGCCCGAGTTGACGATCGAGAGATAGATCGCCCACAACAACGGGAGCACCACGAGCGGCGCGACATCCGCGATCAACAGCAGCGCGAGTACGGTCCCGATCGCGCACAGAGCGTGGGTAAAGCCGTCTGCCGTGCCGAGCCAGCTCAGGGTCGGAAGCCGCGACGACGCCTCATCCCCGAGCGTCTCCACGAGGTTGGCGAGGTAGTCGGCCACCGGAAGGATTCCCTCGGAGCCGATGAGGCCCTCGGCCTGCACCCAGAACGAGACGATGGCGATCAGGTAGATGACGCCGAGCGCCCGGAAGAAGAGCCAGCGCGTCATCACGTAGGTCGATGGGCCGGGGTGTTTTCCCCACAGCAGGATGCGTAACCCGGGCCACAAATTCCGCTCCATCAGGCGATTATGCACGCCTGTCGAGGCGACTCGTACCGGCGCGTTGACAGGGATTTGACAGCCGGAAATCGGCTGGCTATAAAAACTGGCCGGGCGGGGCAAACATAATAGAGGCCATCATGATCGAGGTACGTGACCTCAGGAAGAACTACGGAGAAACCGAGGCCCTCAAGGGGATCAGCTTCTCGATCCAGCCGGGCGAGGTGGTCGGCCTTCTGGGCCCCAACGGGGCGGGAAAGACCACGGCCATGAAGATCCTTGTGGGGTATCTCCTCCCGACGTCGGGCGAGGCCCGTGTCGCGGGCTTTGACGTCACCGAGCACTCGCTCGCGGTCCAGCGTCAGATCGGGTATCTACCCGAGAACGCGCCCTCGTATCACGAGATGCTCGTCCAGGAGATGCTCGAGTTCATGGCCGACATGCACGAGCTCGACCCCGCGCATCGAAAGCCCCAGATCACCCGGGCGGTCGAAGAGTGCGGAATCCAGGAGGTGCTCACCCGGCCGATCGGTCATCTCTCGAAGGGGTACCGTCAGCGCGTCGGTCTCGCGTCGGCGATCCTCCACGACCCCTCGATCCTGATCCTCGACGAGCCGACCACCGGGCTCGA
>JBFJTV010000038.1:0-12036 GCA_041625075.1 Candidatus Polarisedimenticolaceae bacterium
ATCTCGGGCGTGCCCGTTACCGACGCCGATGACAAGCTGGTCGGCATCCTGACCAACCGCGATCTCCGGTTCTGCACCACGACAGACAGCTCGATCCGCGAGCTCATGACCGCCGAGTCCCTGGTCACGGTTCCGGTGGGGACCACGCTCGAGCAGGCCAAGGAGCTCCTGCACAAACACCGTATCGAGAAGCTCCCGGTGGTCGATGCCAATTTCAAGCTCAAGGGGTTGATCACCGTCAAGGACATCCAAAAACAAATCAAGTACCCGCACGCCTCGAAGGACAACCTCGGGCGATTGCGCGTCGGCGCGGCGGTGGGGATCGCGGCGGACACGATCGAGCGTGCAGCCGCGCTCGTTGCAGCGGGTGCCGACCTCCTCGTCGTGGACACCGCGCATGGTCACAGCGAGGGCGTGCTCAAGATGGTGTCGAACGTCCGCGAGAAGTTTCCGGATGTTCAGCTCGTGGGCGGCAACGTCGCGACGCGGGACGGCGCGGCCGCCTTGATCGAGCGCGGTGTCGACGCGGTCAAGGTCGGCGTCGGCCCCGGGAGTATCTGCACGACCCGCGTGGTCACCGGCGCGGGCATGCCGCAGGTCACCGCAGTGGCCCAGGCGTCGCGCGCCTGCTCCGAGTCGGGGGTCCCGCTGATCGCCGACGGCGGAATTCGGACATCCGGAGACATCACCAAGGCGCTCGCAGCAGGGGCGTCGTCGGTGATGATCGGCAGCCTCTTTGCCGGAACCGAGGAGTCCCCCGGAGAGACCGTCCTGTTCCAGGGCCGCTCGTTCAAGGAGTACCGCGGGATGGGCTCGCTCGGCGCGATGAAGGAAGGGTCAAGGGACCGCTACTTCCAGGACGAGTTCGACGAGCGCAAGCTGGTCCCGGAGGGCATCGAGGGCCGGGTGCCCTACAAGGGCCCGGTGTCCGCGATGATCGGGCAGCTCGTCGGCGGGCTGCGCGCCGGAATGGGCTACACCGGATGCGCCGATGTCACGACGCTGGCGCGTGACGCGCGTTTCGTGAGGATCACGTCGTCGGGTCTCAGGGAGTCCCACGCCCACGATGTCATCATCACCAAGGAAGCTCCGAACTACCGCCTGGACTAATCGCCGCGGCCCCCGACACGGGGTCTGACACTGAATCATGAATCCCTCCCTCGTCGCCAAGGCGAGCTTGGTGTCGGGGATTCATGATTCAGTGTCTGACCCCATCTTCGACCGCGATTTCAAGCGTCAGCCGCGCTACGCCTCGGCGCTTGCTCCTGTGGGAGGATCTCGATCCGTCTCGAACCCTCGCCGATGTCGTGGAATCGCACGCGGATCGCGTCGCGTCGGAGATACGGGGGGAGGCGCTCACCCCACTCGACCACGACCACCCCGCCCCCCGCGAGAATCTCCTCGACGCCGATCGTCGCGACCTCCTCGGGATCCTCGAGGCGGTAGAGATCGACGTGAAAGACCGGCAGGCGACCGCCGGCATATTCCTGAACGAGCGTGAACGACGGTGAGGTCACGTCGTCGGCGGAGATCCCGAGACCGGCCGCGATGCCCTTGGCGAACACGGTCTTGCCGAGCCCGAGATCGCCCTCCAGGAGAATAAGCTCGCCGCCGCTAAGACCGCGGGCAAGCGCCCGCCCGACGTCGAGCGTCTCTTCCTCGCTCAGTGAAAAGACGGTCCGGGCGGTGGGGCGTTCTTGCGGGGTGCCCTGCGGGTCCGCCAATGGCGACTCTCCGGTGCGTCGGGTATCTACCACGATCTCCAATCTCCCGCTTCGCCGAGCGACGTCATCGCCTCCGGCAGGAAATCAACCAGGTCGGAGGCGATCAGGCCCTCCTCACCCTGCTTTGAGGCCGCGAGGTCCCCGGCGTGGCCGTGGACGTACACGCCGACGCGCGCGGCGTCCCACGCGTCCATCCCGCGCGCCAGCAACGCTCCGACGACCCCCGTGAGGACGTCACCGGTGCCCGCCGTGGCCATGCCCGGGTTGCCCGTCGCGTTGAAAGACGCACGCCCCCCGGGGTGGACCACGATCGTGCGGTGCCCCTTGAGAACGACCACTGCACCGGTCTTCGACGCGAGCTCGCGGGCCGCCGTGAGACGGTCGGCCTGAACGTCGGCGGTCGTGGACTCCAGCAGGCGCGCCGCTTCGCCGGGGTGAGGCGTCAGAACCATCGGCCACGAGTTGCCCCTGAGCTTTCCGATCGCCGCCTCGCCGCCGTGGGCAAAGGCGTTGAGCGCATCGGCGTCGATCACCGCGGGGCACTTTCGCCTCGAAACGAGCGAGACGACCGTGGCGCGGGTTTCGGCGTCCTCGCCGAGACCCGGACCCACCGCGAGGGCGTCGCGCTCGGCAAGGAGCTTCGTCGTCCGGGTTGCCGCGGAACGGGCCAAACCGCCCCCGCGACCCTCAGGAAGCGCCTCGGTCATCACCTCCGCCTGCTGGACGGCAACCTCCGGCCGGACGCTCTCGCCGGTCGCGACCGTCACCAGACCGACACCCGCTCGTAGTGCCCCTCGCGCGACCAGCACCCCCGCCCCCGCCTTGCCGGCCCCGCCCGCGACCGCCAGCAGATGGCCATAGGTACCCTTATGCGCACGGGGCGGGCGTTGCGAGACGAGCCCGCGAACCGCGTCGGCATCGACCCACTCGAGATCCGGGCTCTCTGCCGCGACGACCTCATCGGGGATGCCGATGGGGATCACGCTCCATCGCCCTGCGTGCAACGCACCGGGCTCGAGAACCAGGGGGAGCTTGGGGCGACATAGCGTGTAAGTCCGGTCCGCTCCGACGGCCGGACCGTGAACGCCCGGAGAGTCGGCATCGAGCCCGGACGGCAGATCCACCGCGATCAGATCGGAGGCGGACTCGTTGAGATCGTGAATGACATCGGCGAGGAGCCCTCGGGCCCCGCCCTTGATCCCCGTCCCGAGCAGCGCGTCCAAGACCAGCACCGGACGGCTCAGGATCAATCGCAACCGACCCCAGGTAGCGGCGTCGGCCACTTCTTCGACCATCAACCCGCTTCCGAGCGCGGCCTGCAGGTTGACCGCCGAGTCCCCGCGGATCTCGTCGAACCGCCCGAACAAAAGCACCCTGGGCGTCACCCCGAGACGCGCGAGGTGGCGGGCGGCGACCAGACCGTCGCCGCCGTTGTTGCCCTTGCCGCATAACACCAGGACGCCGTGCGCTGCGGCATGCGGGTAGTCCTGGAGCAACATCTCTGCGACGCCGCGACCGGCCGACTCCATCAGCAGGAGGCTCGCCACCCCGAGCTCGTCGATCGCTCGCCGGTCGACCCGGCGCATCTGTTCGCCGGTCAGGACTTCCATCAAGACCCCCGCACTGACCCGGAACGGCAAGATAGTCCTCCGGACGAAGCAGGGTCAAGCTCGGCGGTTCCCGTGGTCCGGCGCCGAGAGGCTTGCGTCCCGGGTATCGTGGTCCCACGTTTTCTTCCTGGAAGTGGGCTAGGATGGCCCGACCTGGAGCGAGTCATGCCTCTTCGTTTTCTCACCGCAGGCGAATCGCACGGTCCCGCGTTGACGGTCGTCGTCGAGGGTCTGCCGGGCAACGTCCCTGTGCCGCGTGAGGTCATCGATCGCGATCTCCGCCGGCGCATGGGGGGCTATGGCCGCGGCGGCCGGATGAAGATCGAGAAGGACCGCGTCGAGTTTCTGGGGGGCATCCGTTTCGGAAAAACGCTCGGCTCGCCGGTGTCGATGTTGATCCGCAACCTCGACTTCGAGAATTGGACCGAGGTCATGAGCCCCGAGGGCGATCGCCCCGCGGACGACAAGGCCCGGGCGTTGACCCGCCCGCGACCGGGGCACGCGGATCTCGCCGGCGCCCTGAAGTACGGAACCCACGACGCCCGCGACATCCTGGAGCGTGCCAGCGCGCGCGAGACGACGGCCCGGACCGCTGCCGGTGCGCTCGCGCGGTGCTTCTTGCGCGAGATCGGGATCGAGGTCACCTCACGGACGGTGTCCGTCGGCGACGCGGTCGATGCCGACTTCGACGAAGCCGACTTCGAGGGTCTGCTCGAGCTGCCAGACGATGCGCCGATGCGATGTCTGGATGAGACCCGGGTGCAGGCGATGATCGATGCGGTCGAGTCGGCTCGGAAGAGCAAGGACTCGATCGGGGGCGTCTTCGAGGTGCTCGCGCGCGGCGTGCCGCCGGGTCTCGGCTCCCATGTCCACTGGGACCGGAAGATCGACGGCCTGCTCGGCGGCGCGGTGATGTCGATCCAGGCCGTCAAGGCGGTCAGCGTGGGGGAGGGGATCGAGGGCGCGTCACGTCTCGGGAGCGAGCACCACGATCCCATCCTGTATGACGTGAAAAAGGGTTTCCACCGCCCGACCAACCGCGCCGGCGGTATCGAGGGCGGGATCACCAACGGCGAGATGGTGCGGGTCGCGGGCTACCTCAAACCGCTCGCGACCTTGCCGCGGCCGCTGCCCTCGGTCGATCTCGTCGACAAGAGCCCGTTCGCCGCGCAGCGCGAGCGCACCGACACCATCCCGATCGTCGCGGCCGGCGTGGTGGGGGAGGCGATGGTCTGCCTCGTCCTGGCCCGGGAGGCGCTGGCGAAGTTCGGGGGCGACAGCCTGGACGAGACGCGCAGGAATTTGAAGACGTTCGAGGACGCCCTCAAAGACTTCTGAGCGACTCTGCCCCGAGAAAAATGTGGGGCGGTGGAAAACCACCGCCCCCCCGGATCGGCCACCGTGTTCTCCCCGGCGCGGGAGGTGGGCAACGCGGAGGCCTTGACGGAGAGCGCGGGTCCAGCCTAGTTCCCCCCCAATGTGGACCGGCCCCGCGCGCTCCAAGCGTGTCGTCCCCGAACCCTCGGGAACGCCAAGAAAGTACGGTGGGCGCTGCGGACTGTAAAGCCGCGAAACAGGACGATATTTGATTTTTTGAGGACCGATTGTGCCGCCGCGGCACGAACGGAATGGTCTACAATGTCAGGAGATGTCTCCCGATCGCACTGGAAGCTTCGGGCGCTGCTCGCTCTCCCCGGTCAAACGCTTCCCAGGCACGGGTCGAGACAGTTGCGGTGGGTCGGGCAGATGTTGGCCGAGCGGTCCAAAAAGGACACTCGCCAGCGTAAAGAGGGTGGATAGAGCCGGCATTGGCACCTAGCTCTGGAAGCATCGATGTCGGGTCGCAATCCGGCCGGGGAGAGCGAGCAACGTCCGAGGGCGGGCTGCTGGACCTGATTGGCCACCCCTTCTTCTTCCCCCTCTTCTTGGGAAAACTACATCTCCGTGCCAGGGTCGGACGAACCGTAACCCACTCTGTACCAACGTGTCAAGAGGAAAGTGCAACATGTCGCGCTCACCCGAGGATGGACCCCAGGATGTAGTGGTCCCCGCGGAAAACGGGGCTTTTGACCCTGGTCCGACCGTACTCCGGGTCGAAAAACTGGCGGGCGGGGGGCGCGGGCTAGCCCGTCACGAGGGCCGGGTGTGGCTTGTCCGGGGGGCCGTCCCGGGCGACCGGGTCCGAGCCCGCCCCACCCGCGCCAGGCCGCGTCTGGTCGAGGCCGACGTGGTCGAGGTGCTCGAGCCCTCGGCCGCCCGCCGCGAGCCCGACTGTCCGTATCAGCCGGTCTGCGGGGGCTGCCCGTGGATGGTCCTCGATGAGGCCGAGCAGCGGGTCTGGAAGCGCCGCCTGGTCGTGGAGGCGCTCGAGCGGATCGGGCGGTTCAGCGACGTCGAGGTCGACGACACTCGGCCTTCGCCGCACCAAGCCGGGTACCGCAACAAGATCGAGCTGACGGTGGCCCCGGCCGCGGACGGCCGGGTCTCGGTTGGCTTTCACGCCGCAGCCACGCCCGGACGGATCGTGGACGTAGAGCTCTGTATGGTTCAGGACGACACGGCAGCCGAGACCCTCGCCGAGGCGAGGAGGTTCTTTGTCGACGGAGCCGGTCGCGACGACCCAATCTTGAGGAGCTCGCGCGAACCGGTGCGTCTGATCCTCCGAACCTCGCGGCACTCGGGGCGCGTTCTGGTCGCCCTCCGAACTCCGCGCGGGAGCTTCCCGGGCGCGGCCGAGTTTGCCCGGCGGATCTTCCGAGTCCACGGTGTCACGGGCGTCGTCCGGCTGATCGGCCG
The DNA here is from genome assembly GCA_041625075.1 of Candidatus Polarisedimenticolaceae bacterium. Taxonomy (GTDB): domain Bacteria; phylum Acidobacteriota; class Polarisedimenticolia; order Polarisedimenticolales; family Polarisedimenticolaceae; genus JBFJTV01. The sequence goes on from JBFJTV010000038.1 coordinate 6,131, forward strand.
ACCCGGTCGGCGCGGCGGCAGCTCGATCGTGACGCTCGCCGGAAAGCCATGGATCGAGGAAACGCTCGGCGGTCTGAGGTTCCGCCTTCCCGCCCCGGTGTTCTTCCAGATCAACCCTGAAGCCGCGGAGGAGCTCGTCCGGCGGGTCATCGCGCTCGCCGCGGTGGAGCGCGGCTCACGGACGATCGACCTTTACGGTGGGGTGGGGGTCTACGGCCTCGTGCTCGCACGCGAGGGCGCGGAGGTGGTCATTTGCGAGGCCGACCCCGCGGCGGTGGCCTGCGGCCGTGAGGCGGCCCGGCAGATCGACACGCGCTCGGTCTCTTTCCAACGGTCCGACGCCGAGCATTTCCTTCGAGGGGCGGCGCGTTCGATCTCACCCGCGGTTGTCGTCGCCAATCCTCCCCGAACGGGTTTTGGTCCGGGCGTGGCCGAAGGGGTAGCGGGTCTGGCGCCCGAGCGCGTTGTCATCGTGTCCTGCGATCCCCCGACGCTGGCGCGCGATCTCCGAAGGCTGGCGGAGCACGGGTACCGGCCGGCGCGGGTCACCCCGGTCGATCTGTTCCCCCAGACGCCGCACATCGAAACGGTCACCCTGGTTCGCCGCGTTCAGGATTCATGATTCAGGGTCTGACCCCATGCATGATTGGGTACCGACCCCGTCAGGGGGCGGGGGCGCCGGCGACGGCGGCGAGCAGGGACTCCGCGACGATCGTGCGGTTGACGTTGAATCGCAGGTACCCGCGAACACGCTCGACCGCGCGCACCAGCTCCGCCGCCCGTGCGACCCCGAGCCGCCCCCCCAGTTCGCGTACGTCGCCGGCGAGGTCCCCGTTGAGCAACGTCTCCGCGTCGAACCCCGTCGCCGACCGCGCCGCGTCGCGCAGCAGCCCCTCGAGCAGCTCGAGACCCTCGAGAAGATCGTCGAGGTCACGACCCGCGAGCGTCGACGCGAACCCGCCGAGCTCGGCCAGCCCACGCGGCTTGCCGGCCAACGCCTCGAGCATGCCGGCAATCTCGTCGCGACGGGCGCGAAGCGAATCGAGATCGAGATCGAGCGCCCTGCCGGGGCTCCCCCCGGAAAGAGCGGCTCGCGTCCGCGCCTCGTCGCGGTCCAGCCCGTGACGCTCCGTCAGACGCGCCGCGAGCTCGGACGCCCGCAGCGGTCCGAAGCCCACCGCAAAGCACCTCGAGCGCACCGTCGGCAACAGCAGGTGCGGCCGCGCCGTCACGAGGATCAGGATCGAGCTCCCGGGCGGCTCCTCCAGCGTCTTGAGCAGCGCGTTCTGTGCGGCCGGGTTCATGGTCTCGGCCGGGTCGATGAGGAAGATCCGGAAGCGACCCTCGCGCGGGGCGAAGGCAGCGTGCTCGATGAGCGCGCGGATCTGGTAGACCAGGATGAACTGGCTCAGATCGGCCGCCTTCTTGCCCCAATCCTCCGACAGGGTCTCGCCCATCGGCGGCTTTTTCTTTTCCGCGTCGGTGAGGTACTTCTCCTTCGGAAGGTGCCGCACAAACAACAGGTCGGGGTGATGGCCGCGCTCGATCGCGACGCACGGCGAGCAACGGCCGCACGGGCGATCGCCCTCGGCGGAGCACAGCAGCGTCGCCGCGAGGACCTTGGCGATGGTGCGCTTCCCGACGCCTTCGGGTCCGTGAAAGAGCAACGCGTGCGGCAACCGCTGCGAAGCGATCGCGGCGCGTAGCAGCTCCACGGCATGGCGTTGACCGAGGATGTCGTCGAAGGTCACGGTTTGCTCTCCGTGCCCCGGACGGGCAGCACGTCGGCGAGCGCCTCGAGGATCCGCTCCTCGACCGCGTCCGGTCGATCCGTGGCCGGCACCACTCGGTAACGCTCGGGTTCCGCCTCGGCCAGTGCTAGATAACCGCTGCGGACGCGCCGGTGAAACTCGAGATTCTCGTCCTCGAACCGTCCCTCGGTCTCGCCCACCCCCAGCTCGTCGTTGCGCCGCCGCGCCCGGGCCAGCCCCTCGTCGGCGTCGAGATCGAGCAGGATCGTTCGGGCGGGTCTCAGATCGAGAGGCGGGCGAGCGTGCAACGCCAGAACGGCGTCGGTACCCAGACGGCGACCGTAGCCCTGGTAGGCCAGCGTCGCGTCGAGGTACCGGTCGCTCAGAACCACGGCGCCCCGTGCCAGCGCCGGTTCGATCACGGTCTCGATGTGCTGTGCGCGATCGGCGGTGTAGAGCAGCAGTTCGACGTACGGCGTCACGGTTTCCTCGGACGGCTGGAGGAGAAGCGCCCGAAGACGCCGGCCGACCGCGGTCGCGCCCGGCTCGTGCGTCGCGACGACTTCGAGACCGGCGGCACGCAGGCGGTCGGCGATCCGTGCGAGCTGCGTCGACTTCCCCGAGCCCTCGATCCCCTCAAAGGTCACGAACAGGCCGCGCTGAACGGGCGGGCTCATCGCGATGCGGGCTGGAGGTTCTGGAAATAGGACTCGGCGGCGGCGCGGTCGCGCGCGATCTGGTCCGCGAGCTCGTCGGGACCCGAAAACCGCCGCTCGTCGCGGAGGCGCGCGAGAAAGCGCAGCTCGGCCCGCTCACCGTACAGATCCCCGTCGAACTCGAGCAGATGGGTTTCCACCGTGAGCTGCGTGCCGTCGAACGTCGGGCGGATACCGACGTTCGAGACCGAGGTGTGGCGCGTGGCCAACACGACGGTCTCCGTGACGTACACTCCGGTCTTCGGGATCATGTCGTTCTCGACGTCGAGGTTGGCGGTCGGGAACTCGAGCTCGCGCCCGCGGCCTTCTCCCCGGACCACCTCTCCCGAGAGCGCGAATGGCCGCCCGAGCAAACGGGCCGCTTGCTCCACGTCGCCGTCGGCGACGGCGGCGCGGATGACCGAAGAGGACACGACCTCGCCCCCGAGCACGACCGGCTCGACGCCCACGACGTCGAACCCCCTCCGGCTCCCGATCTCCTGAAGAAGCCGGAGGTTGCCGGCACGGCCGCGACCGAAGTGGAAATTGCCCCCGACGTGCATGGCTGCCAGCCGCACGGGCCCCGACAGCACCTCGTCGATGAACCGCTCGCCGGTCAACGCCGCCATCGCGGCGTCGAACCGGAGGATCAGGACCTCGTCGAGGCCTGCCGCCTCGAGGCTCTCGAGCTTCTGGCGGCGCGTCTGCAGCAATCGCGGGCAGTGCTCGGGTGCGACGACCGACAGCGGATGCGGCTCGAACGTCACGAGCAGCGACCGCAGGTCTCTCCGTCGCGCATCCCGGAGCGCGCTCTCGAGGATCGCCCGGTGACCGAGATGGACACCGTCGTAGTTGCCGGCGGTCGCGACAACCGACGCCGCGTCGACGGGGTAGGACGCCGTGCCGTTCCAGACTCTCATCACGTGCCCATCCAACTCGGAAACAACCACAGAAGCCCCTGAACGGCCAGGTTCGCGTAGACCCCGGCGATCAGGTCGTCCACCATGATACCCAAGCCTCCCGGGAGTCTTTCGGACCTTCGTGCCGGGAAGGGTTTCACGATATCGGCCAGCCGGAACAGGAAGAACCCTGCGGTCAGCGTCTGCCATGTCAGCGGGACGAACAGCATCGTGACCATCTGACCCGCGATCTCGTCGATGACGACGATCCCGGGGTCCGAACGTCCCGTGGCGCGGGCGACGCCCTCGGCGGCCCACAGACCAACGACCGTCGTGATCGCCGTCACGGCCAGTAACGTGGGCCAGCCCCCGAAGCGAACGGCGACCCAGATGATCGGGAGAGCGACGAGCGAGCCCGCGGTGCCGGACGCGATCGGCGAAAACCCCGACCCGAACCCCACCGCAAGCACGTAACGCAGCCCGCCGACGCCCGAGCGGGTCTCAGGCGGCATGCACGATCCTCCCGACGAGGTCGTACCCGGCGGTCTCGGTCAGCTCTACGGGGACGATCTGCCCCGGACGGGCGAGACCGTCGTTGATCAGGACCTGGCCGTCGACATCGAGCGCCTGCGTGCTCATCCGGCCCACGAGGAGACGCTCGGTTTCCGGGTGCGGGCCCTCGACCAGGACGTCGACCCGCCGTCCGACGTACGCGCGGTTCGCCTCGGCGACGATCCCGCTCTGCAGCTCCATGAGCTGCTCGCGTCGTCGTTCCTTGACGTCGGAAGGGACGTCGTCGTTCAGCCCGCCGGCGGTCGTCCCTTCCTCGTGGGAGTAGGTGAACACGCCGAGATGGTCGAACCGCGCCTCCGCCACGAACTCACGAAGACCCGCGAACTCATCATCGGTCTCGCCGGGGAACCCGACGATCATCGTCGTCCGGATCGCGACGTCCGGCATCGCCCGTCGGAAGCGCTCGAGGAGACGGAGGTGGGCGGCCCCGGAGCCGCCGCGTCGCATTCGCGCCAGCGTCGCGCGGTGGGCGTGCTGCAGCGGCAGATCGACGTACTTCACGACCCGCGTCAGACGCGCCATCGTCTCGATCAACCGCGGCGTGATCGTGTTCGGGTAGAGGTAGTGCAGCCGGATCCAGCGAAGCATCTCGACCCGGTCGAGCCGTTCGAGAAGACTCGCGAGACCGTCTTCGAGACCGAGATCGCGCCCGTAGTGACTCGAGTCCTGAGCGATGAGGCTGATCTCCAGCACCCCGCGGCGCGCCAGCTGGCGCGCCTCGGCGACGACGCTCTCGGGGGCGCGAGACCGGAAGGTCCCCCGAAACGAGGGAATCGCACAGAACGCGCAGGTGTGGTCACAGCCCTCGGCGATCTTGACGTAGGCCGTCCAGGGTGGCGTCGCGAGACGCCGCGGCGTGGCGTCGTCGTAGAGATACCGCGCCGGCCCCCAGGTCGGCACGGGCGCCGCCGGGTGCTTGACGTCCGTGACGTACTCGACGATCCGATGAAGCTCGTCGAGACCGATGAACGCATCGACCTCCGGTAGCGATTCGCGAAGCTCGTCCTGGTAGCGCTGCACCATGCAACCGGCGACCACGATCTTCTGGACCGCGCCGGTCTTTTTGAGCTCGGCCGCCTCGAGGATGGTCTCGATCGATTCCTCGCGCGCCGGACCGATAAACGAGCAGGTGTTGACCACCAGGACATCGGCCTCGGAGGGCTCGCGAACGACCTCGCACCCCGCGAGATCGAGATGACCGAGCATGACCTCGGTATCGACGAGGTTCTTGGCGCACCCCAGGCTGATCACGCCGATCCGGGTCGGCGCCGCGGGCGTTGCCTTCGTGTTGTCGTCGTGAGCGGTCACGGATACAACCGGTGGATCTGTCTGGGGTACGGGATCGTCTCCCGCAGGTGGCCCTGGCCGCAGATCCACATCACGGTGCGCTCGATCCCCATGCCGAACCCGGAGTGCGGAACGGTGCCATACTTCCGGATATCGAGGTACCACTGGAAGGCCTTCTCGGGGAGCCCGTGCTCGCGACTCCGCTCGAGCAGCAGGTCGTGGTCGTGGATCCGCTGCGAGCCGCCGATGATCTCGCCGTACCCTTCGGGAGCGAGCACGTCGACGCACAGGGCCTTCCCGGGGTCGTCGGGGTCGGGTTGCATGTAGAACGCCTTGATGCCGGCGGGCCAGTGCGTGACCATCACCGGGCGGTCGAAGCGCTCGGTGAGCAGGGTCTCGTCCAGCCCGCCGAAGTCGCTCCCGCGCTCGAAGAGTGGGGCACCCGCCTCCTTCATCCGTGCCTGTGCCTCCTCGCCGGTCAGGATGTCGGCGGCCTGGTCGTAGGTCAGCCGCGGGAACGGCGCCTCGATGCGCTCGAGCTTTGCCGTGTCGCGCTCGAGGAATCGCAGCTCCTCCGAGCAGCGATCGAGTGCGCGCCCGACGACGTAAACGACGAACTGCTCCGCGAGCTCCAGCAGACCGGGGAGCTCCATGAACGCCACCTCGGGCTCGATCATCCAGAACTCGGTGAGGTGCCGGCG
>JBFJTV010000039.1:0-11952 GCA_041625075.1 Candidatus Polarisedimenticolaceae bacterium
CGTCGCCGTCGAGGTCGCCGCTGCTCAGGTCCCTGTCGAACGAGCGAGACTGGGTGAGCTCGACGGTCATGATCTCGACCGGCTCGGTCGGCGCCGCGGGCGCCGGCTCGGGGGGCGGAGGCTCTTGGATGCGGAAGCCGCCTTCCGGAGCCGCGGGGTCGACCGCCTCACCGTCGGGCATCACCACCGTTTCGGTGGCGACATCGGCCGGCTGCAGACGCGTTCGGGGGCGACGCGCGAACACCCGGGTTCGCACGCCGTAGGTCAGGAGATTCTGCGGCGCGACCAGATCGACCTCGTCAAAACCGATGACCTCGCCCTCATCGTCGAAGCCCTGCCGGAAAACGTAGCGAAGCAGCGGCTCCCAGACGTGCTTGTGCTGCGTCCCACCTTGTTCGCCAAAGATTCGAAAGACCCTCGGTCCCACGATCTCGAGAGCCGCGCCGAAGTTCCCGCGTGTGAGCGGATCGTTCACCGCATCGGTGAGCAACGGGTCGTCACTGATGTCGCGCTGTGTCCAGTGCGTCATACGGTAGGCGACCGACGGGTTGACGTCGAGCCACGGCAGGTTCGAGATTGGAAACGAGATCGTCGGGAAGAGATCCGCTCGAAGATAGTCAGCATCGATCGACGGACCCGACTGGGTGATCGCGGCGAACGATGATTGGTACGACAGGTAAACGAACGACTTTCCCAGGCGCCGGTTACGGCCGCGGAACTCGATTTCGGGGAGCGTCCTCTGAACGAGAATCTCATCGGCGAAGAGGAGCTGCTCTCGCCGCAGCTCCCGGATGTTGATGCTGTTGAACCGGCCGTTGCGCGAGAATTCCACGCGGGCCAGCATCGTCGGGGTGGACAGCAGCCGGATGTCGCGCTCGAAGTCGGTGAAGTAGTCGAAATCGCTGGCCTGGTTGATGTCCGCGACCATGCGGAAGCCGTTTTGGAACTCCTGGGTCTGGCGATAAGTCACGCGCCAGCGCTCGCACGGCTCTTGTTCGCAAACCGGCACGGCCTTACCCTGGTTCGCAACCTGGTCCTGGATGAAGAAGCCGTTGAAGACCCCCAGACCCTTGGTGTTGGGAACGAATCGGACCTCGCTCCCCAGACCAAAGCCCGCGCGGGAGTACCACTCCCCGACCAGCGTCATGTCGGTGCTCTGTCCCATCGGGATGAACAGACCCTGAGCGATCACGGTCCCGCGCTCCTCGGTGCTGCCGATCGAGGGGAACAACAGCCCGAGCGTGCGGTCCTCCTTGACCGGCCACAGCATGTACGGCAGGTAGATGATGGGCTTGCCCTTGGTGCGTAATCGGACATGCCACATCCGCGCGTAGCCGTTGACGCGCACGGTCGCTCGCCCGACCGCGAACGACCAGTACGGCACGGGTTGGGTGCAGGTCGTGACGTTGGCCTTCTCGAGGTACAGCAGGTCCTCGCCGATCTTCTCGACCCTCTCCGCGTAGAAGAAGAACTCCGGTTGGACGTGACCGATGGCGTTCTCGATGACACCCGTGTCCTCCTCGAGGTCGTACGCCATGCGCGTTCCGGAGATGCGGTTCTTGCCCCAGACGATGAGGACGTTGCCGGTCGCCTCGATGTGACGCCGGCCCTGCAGGACGACCCGATCGGCCTGGAACCGACCCTGGGCGGCGACGATGGTAACGTCACCCTCCATGATCCAGTTCTCGCCATCCTGCCGTCCGGTCTTGAAGCTCATCTCTCCGCCGCCGGGCAGAGCCGTGCGCGTCGTGCCGGCATCGACCGTCTCGCTCTCCTCCTCCTGCGCGAACGTGGCGACGCCCGTGGCAAGCGCGAAGCACAGGATTACCAAGACGGCTCGGATCTCAGGTCGGATTCTTACGGTGGGATTCGACGTCATCCGATTCGGCCCGACCTCGGAAAAGACGCCGGCAGGGTCGGCCGAGCGCCGGCCTCAGAGCATCGTGGCGACGAAGTTTAACGCGCTACGACCGATGGGTCCAAACAAACGTCGCATGTCAGAACTGATCGAGATAGGGAATAAAGGACGCCTCGACCGTGCCGAGCAACCCGAGATCCGGGGCTCCGCGGAGTGGCAGGACCATGGGGATCGCCCGTCTTCGTGGACGGAAGCTCATACGCCACTCGGGGATGACCTCGGCCACGCGGCGGGGAAGCCAGCCGTAGACCTGCCGCATCCCGCGAGCGCGGGCCTGGGCCGCTCCGGCCAGCAGCACGGCTCGGAGAAGCTCCGCATCGTCCCCGACGGTTTCGACCTCGCGAACGATCCAGACGTCCCCGCTGGCCACGCTGACCAGATAACCGGCAAAACGGTCGTCGCGCGTCATCACCTGGAACCGCGCCGACAGATCGGTGCCGTCCAGCCGCGAGAAGAAACTCCGCGAGCGTTCCAAGAGGTAATCCCAGTGGTCGCGGTCGCGCAGAACACCGATCGGTCGTGCCCGGCAGACGGCGTCGTGAGCCGCGAGCACGTCCTCGAGATCGGACTGCATCATGGGGCGGAGTAGGAATCCTTCGGGCGGCGACGGCGAGCGACGGGGCAGCTTGCCCCAGGCCTCTTCCGAGGGCAGCGCGCGAAACCCGAGTGCTCCATACATCGCCGTACCGACGTCGGAGAACAGCAGAGCGGCCAGGTCGCCGCGCTCTCGTGCCTCCTCGATCAGAGCCTCGAGCATGGCCGTCGCGTGACCCTTTCGACGATGGGCGTGCGGTGTGAAGACGGCGCCGACGCCGGTAGCGGTTCCAGTCTCCCCGAGCAGGCGCAATCGCGGACGATAAAGCTTCAGGCTGGAGAGAACCGCACCGTGGGCGTCGGTCCACACCAGATAGCTCAACGCGTTCTTCGCCCATGCCGTCGCGCCGAGATCGTCCCAGAAGGCCAGGTAGTCGTCAAAGCTCAGTCCCGCCCCCCACAGAGAGAACGACTCTCGATAGATGGCGTTGATCTGATCGTTGTCTGCAACCGCGAGACGCGGCACGTCACCCCCTTGATTCGCACCACCGCGCCACGGTCGACGACGCGACCGCTCGCTACCGGGTTGCATTATCAGTGAAGACCCGCGCTCAGGCCTCGGGAACCTCGGGACAGCGGCAACGGTCGAGCCGGCGGTTGCAGCCGAAGCAGTAACCGTTGTTCTCGAAGAACTCGACCATCTCCTGCTGCCAGGCATCCAGGATGGACAACCGGTCCAGGAAGGTGAGACGTCCGGACATCGTCGCGTCTCCGAACCAGCCGCGAATGTTGGACAGGGAGTGGTGATACGCTCGGCGCAATTCGAAGATCGTCATGGCCCCCTAGCTCCACGGGCAGGATTCCTCTCCACATCCTGCCGACAGAAAATGTACCCAGTTCCCTGGCTTCAAACCACGACCGGCGGTTCATTCCTGCGGGCAATCTGCCGCAAATCGGAAACGATGTTTCGGGGCAAGTCGCCGGGGCGAATCCTTACAAAACCTTCAGCCCATTATTGTTGGGTCGCTCCGGAACGCCGGGTCGGGCTTGTGGAAAAGCTGTGGAGCGTTGCAAGTCGTTGACCAGATGGAAGATCTGGCTCTTCGCGGCGGGGCGGTGCCCGTCTGGCCACAAACCTAGGAGAACAAACGGCTTACGCTTCACTTTTTCCCCGGCTGGGGCGCGCTCGCCCGTAACCCGAACAAATTCCTGGATTTCCACAACGGCGAACGCGGGCCGTGCCCCCGAGGGCCGAGCCCCGGTGGCCGAACGGGCGGCGTGAGCGTAGACTTGAACCATGAGAGCACCACGATTCTTCTATCTCCTTGTGGCCATGATCGTTCTGGCCGGTGGGGTCTGCGCCGTCGCCGAGGAAACCGGCGCCGCGACGACCGAGGTGGTCGAAGCGATCCTCTTCACCAACGAGGACCTCGCGAAGTACGGTCCCCCGACCGGCCCTGACCGACCCGTCGCCGAGGCGATTGCAGCGAACGAAGACAGCGGCGACTGGGCTTTCGTCGAGGCCTTCATCGACTCGCAGTACGAACGCCTCGATGCCGAGCGCGAGCACGCGATGGAGGTCGCGGCCGCCGAGGACCAACGGCGCGAGGAGGCGTGGGACGGATGGGGCGGAGGTCTTCTGCTTGCGCCCTGGTCGTACTGGGGCTACGACCCATACCGACCGGTTCCGTACGACGATCACGCCGGGAAAAAACCGGGGCACGGGAAACGACCCGTCCCCCACGGTCGCGGTTCGTCCCGCATGGGCGAAAGGGGCGGTCACTCCGGCGGCCGGTACGTCGGGATTCGCGCCAGAGGCATGGCGGCACGGCTCGTCGAGCGCCGATAGTCGTACCCACGGAAGACTCGGGAAAGAAAAAGGCCAGGGATCGCTCCCTGGCCTTTGTGGTTGTTTCGGCTGATCCGATCGATCAGTCCAGGAACTCCCGCAGGGAGCGCGATTCCTGGGCCGATTGGATCTTCTTGAGCGCGGTCGCCTCGATCTGACGCACGCGCTCGCGCGACAGACCCATCACCCGCCCGATCTCCTCGAGCGTGTAGGGCATCTCGCGACCGATCCCGAACCGCAGCCGGATGATTTCCTGCTCTCGCGGATTCAGCACCTGCAGCGTCGCCTCGATCTTCTCGCGAAGCTCGCGATCGACCGTCTTCTCGAGCGGCGACGGAGCGTTCGGGTCGGCGACGAACCGCAGCAGACCCGGGCTGTCCTCGTCGGAGCCGAAGTCCTCGAGGGCCTGCGGGTCCGGCACCACGCCGAGAATCTCCTCGACCTTGGTGACCGGCATGCGCAGCTTCTTCGCGATCTCCTGCGGCGTCGGCTTGCGCCCGAGCGTCTCACCCAGCTCGCGGGACACGCGCGAGATCTTCTTGATCTTCTCGTTCACGTGCACCGGGATCCGGATGACTCGCGCCTTGTCGGCGATCGCCCGCTCGATCGCTTGCTTGATCCACCAGTACGCGTACGTCGAGAACTTGTTGCCGCGTTCGTACTCGAACTTCTCGACCGCCTTCATCAACCCGATGTTCCCCTCCTGGATCAGGTCCATGAAGGAGATGCCGTGGTTCAGGTACTTCTTCGCGATGTGAACCACGAGACGCAGGTTGGCGAGGATCAGCGCGTCGCGCGCATGGTCGACATGACGGCGATGGGCCTTGACGTCGCGAGCGATGGCGCTGACCTTCGGCGTCTTCTGCTCGCGGGCGTACGTCGCCAGCTTGTCACAAAAGTCGTCGAGATCGTCGAGCGGCCACTCACGGCCCCGCTTCGGACCGTCGAGCTTCCCTTCGAGCGCGTACTGCTTGCACTGCGCCGGGAGCTTGAGCGCGAGCTTGGCGATCGCCTCACGCGCCTCCTGGAGCTCGCGAGCGAGATCCACTTCCTGGGTCTCGTCGATCAGCGGCGTCGAGCCCATCTCCCTGAGGTAGATCGGCAGGATGGCGGCCGTCGGCTTGTCGCGCTCGAGCTCCCTCTGCAGACGGCGCCGCGGAGCGACCTCGCCCACGGCCATCTGGAGGGCCTGCTCGTCGGTCAGGGTCTCGCCGCCCTGATCGATCTCGAGCTCGTCCTTGAACATCACCACCTTGCGTCCCATGATTTTCCTCACACCGGTCCATCCTCTGCCGGTCGATCGTCTTTGTTGAAAGATCCGCGCCAACTTCGAGAGGGTCATTTTGAAATGTTTTTGTCCAGGACAAATGTGGGGGCAAAACCGCGACAATTGTGTCCCGCAGGGCATGCCAGCGCAACATATTGTTAGAAAATCAATAAATTCTGCCGGATACAATGACTCTAGGTGATCGGGCGTCCTCGCCAAGAGACTGAAAAATTCCCCCATTCCACCGGCATCCGAGTGGTCCAGATTGACGCACTTAGGAAGATCGCGCCGAATCGACGCACCCTCGTGACGAGGTCGTCGGACCCACAACCGTGATCGTTCGCCGCGTGGTCGGTCGACCGGCCGTATGGTAGTGTCCTGTTTTCTGTGGCGTTTGGCTCTCGATAGCCGGATCCGGAACCGCGATGCAGGACGTTCGCGTGGCGCTCGCCCAGATCGCCCCAAAGTTGGGGGATGTCGGCGAGAACCTCGCCCTCCACCTCGAGACCATTGACCGGGCGCGACGCGACGGCGCGGATCTCGTCGTCTTTCCGGAGCTTTCGCTCACGGGTTATCTCCTCCGGGACCAGGTCCCGGACGTCGCCCAGATTGCCGGGTCGCCCGCGCTCGAGCAGCTCGCGCGAGCCTCGACCGCGTTGGACATCGTCGTCGGTTTCGTCGAGGAGGCTGCCGGTCACCGTTACTACAACGCCGCCGCCTACCTGTCGCGAGGCACGGTGGTCCACGTCCAGCGGAAGCTCTATCTGCCGACCTACGGGATGTTCGACGAGGGTCGCGACTTCGCCGCGGGCGAGCGGGTCCGCGCCTTCGAGACACCCCGCGGTCCGTTCGGGATCATGATCTGTGAAGACGCGTGGCATCCGACGACCGCGTGGCTGCTCGCGCAGGACGGCGCCGAGACCCTGCTCGCGCTCTCGAGCGGCCCGACGCGGGGCGCGAGGCGGGACAAGGGGATCACGAGCGTCTCGGTGTGGCGCGACCTGCTTCGTTCGACCGCGCAGTTCCAGACCTCGTTCGTGGTCTACGTCAACCGCGTCGGTTACGAGGACGGTCTGAACTTCGGCGGTGGATCGTTCGCGGTCGACCCCTTCGGGCGCGTGATCGCGGAGCTGCCCTCGCTCGACCCGGCGCTTGCCGTCGTGGAGCTCAGCGACGAGGTGCTGCGACGCGCGCGAACCGCGTATCCCCTGCTGCGGGACGAACGGCTGGAGCTCGTCTATCGCGAGATCGGTCGGATCCGGAACTCCCGTTTCGAGCTGGACTCCGAGGACGAGGAGTCCGAGCCGCCGGCACACGCGCCCGTGCGCGGGAAGGCCAAGCGGTGAGTTCGGACCCACCCGGCGCAGAACCGGATCTCGCGATTGACGAGCGGGAAACGGTCCGGATCCTGACGGGGTTCCTCAAGACCGAGATCGAACGTACAGGCCTGAAGCGGTTCGTGATCGGGCTGTCGGGAGGGCTCGACTCGGCGGTTGCCGCCTATCTGGCCGTCGGGGCGGTCGGCGCCGAATCGGTCATCGCGGTCATGATGCCGTACCGCACGAGCAGCCCCGACTCGGTGAAGGACGCCGAGAAGGTGGTCAGGGCGCTAGAGATCCGTTGCGAGAGCTTCGACCTCTCCCCGGCGGTGGACGGCTTCGAGAGTGTTCTCGGCGACGTCGACCCGCACCGTCTGGGGAACGTCATGGCGCGGGCGCGGATGACGGTGCTCTACGACCGCTCGGTACCGCACGAGGCGCTCGTGCTCGGCACGAGCAACAAGACCGAGCTCCTTCTCGGCTACGGGACGCTCCACGGCGACCTCGCCTCGGCGATCAACCCACTGGGCGACCTGTACAAGACGCAGGTTCGCCAGCTCGCAGAGCATCTGGACCTGCCCGCCTCGATCCGAAGCAAGCCGCCGTCGGCCGACCTCTTTCCGAACCAGTCCGACGAGGACGATCTGGGGTTTTCCTACGACGAGGTCGATCGCCTGCTCAGCCTGCTCGTCGATGCGCGTGTGAGTCGACAGACCGCCATCGGGGCCGGCTTTGACGCGACGCTGGTGGATCGCGTGACCCGCCTGATCGTGCGCTCGCAGTTCAAGCGCCGCCCACCCGTCATCGCCAAGGTCTCGACACGCTCGGTCGGCTGGGACTTCCGCTACCCGCGAGATTGGAAGAGCTGATCGTCAGTCGGATCCGGGGTCGGGCTTCTCGGAGGATGAAGGCGCCTCCCGGAGACCGTGCTCGACGGCCCGCCGGTGGCACTCACGGCACCCCTTCTGGATCCAGAAGAACTGCTCGAAGCTGCGGTCGTAATCGCCCCGGGCGGCGTATTCGCGAGTCCGGGTCAGCGCGGTGTGGAAGGCCTTGTCGTACCCGGAGATCTCGCTCGGAATCTCCGGCGCGGGCGCGAGCCTCCGACACGCGCTCTCGATCGCGGCCAGGCCCCGTCGGACCTGATCGAGATCATCGTTGACATACCCGAGCACCCCCTCGATCAATCCGGCCTGGACCCTCTGCGGATCGGTGTGGAGCGGCTCCGGAACCGTGGAAGTCTCCGTCTCGTCGGCGGCGACCACCATGGCGGCCAGAACGCAACCCATGGCCACCAGGCCCAGCCCCTTCGCCAGCTTCATCGTCAACGCCCTCTCTGCCCGGACCACGGTTCGGCCGCGCTTGTCCAAACAGGCTACCCGACGTGCGGCGCGCCGTCGAGCGAGTGCTATCCTCGCCCCGTGGCCGGGACGCTGTACATCGTCGCCACGCCCCTCGGCAATCTCGACGACCTCTCCCCGAGAGCGCTCGCGGTGCTTCGCGCGGTGAGCTGCATCGCGTGCGAGGACACCCGGCGAACCGCGAGGATTCTCGATCGTTTCGAGATCGAGACCCGCATGGTGTCGTGCCACCGGTTCAACGAGGCCGCCCGCCTCGAACCCGTTCTCGGCATGCTCGAGGGCGGCGACGACGTTGCGGTGCTCTCCGACGGTGGCACCCCCGGGCTTTCCGATCCGGGGGCCCGGCTCGTCGAGGCGGCGTATGCACGGGGCATTCGGGTCTCACCCATTCCCGGTCCCTCGGCGGTCGCGACCCTGCTCTCGTCAAGCGGTCTCGGCGGAGATCGTTTCATCTGCGACGGCTTTCTCCCGCACCGCGCCGGGGAGCGCCGTCGTCGTCTTCGCGAGCTCCGCGACGAAACCCGGACGATCGTGTTGTACGAGACCCCCCACCGCATCCGCGACGCGCTCGGGGACATCGACGAGGTCCTTGGCGACCGCACGGTCGTTCTCGGAAGGGAGCTCACCAAGATCCACGAGACGATCTTACGTGGGACGTCGCTGGAGATTCTCGACCGGCTGGGCGACGGCGAGGTCCGTGGCGAGATCACGCTCGCGATCGAGGGAGCGACCCCCGGCGCCGGCGGCCGCGAGGTCGATGACCGCGCCCGGCGGATTCTCGAGAGCTGGCGGCGTGCGCTGTCCGAGTGCGGCGGTGACCACCGTGAAGCGCTCCGGCATTGTGCGCGTGAGCTCGGGATGAAACGCCCCGAGCTCTACCGCGCTCTCGCCGAACTGGGTGAGACCTCGGGTTCCTAGGACGCGGTCCGTATCGTCCCTCCGGCCGCTGCTATACTCCGGGTCGATTCGGTGCGTGGGTCATGGCCGGCAAGAAGACTTCACCAAAGAGCTCGGGGACGATGCTCGCGACCAACCGCAAGGCGCGTCACGAGTACCATCTGTACGACCGCTTCGAAGCCGGGATCGCCTTGACGGGGCCCGAGGTCAAGTCCGTGCGGCAGGGTGGGATGAGCCTCAAGGAGGCGTACGCGCGGATCCACGAGGGCGAGGTCCTGCTGCACAACGCGCACATCAGTCCGTACAAGCACGGCAACCGCGAGAACGTCGATCCGGTCCGGACCCGCAAGCTCCTGCTCAATGCTCGGGAGATCCGCAAGCTCATCAAGGAGACCGAGACGACCGGCATGACGATCGTCCCGACACGGGCCTACGTCAAGAACGGTTGGGTCAAGATCGAGTTGGCCGTCGCGAAGGGCAAGAAGTTCCACGACAAGCGCGAGGCCACGCGAAAGAGGGAGATGCAGCGAGAGATGGACCGCGCGCGGGGTGCGCGCTAGAGGCCCGGCCCAAAAAAATCACGCGCCGGCGTCTTCGGCCTTTCGGACGAGCTGTTTGATCTCGGCGCGTGTGTCCGCGCCTTCCGCCTGGCACAGGATGGCCGCGTTGGCCCCCTCGAGCTTCGGGATCTCGACGCTGATCTCGATTCGCCCTTTCGGATCGGTCACCCCCTTGTAGAGCTCGCGCGGTTTGTCACGTGTCGAGATGAGCTTGACGATCACGGGAACGCCGACGACCGGGCGCTCGGAATCGTCCTCGATGGCTCGCAGCCGGATCGTCGGTTGGGTGCCCTCGACGAAGACCTGCTGGTTCTCCATCTCGAGGCGGATCCGCTCGACCTCCATCTCCAGGTTCAGAAAGTCGAGCACGACCTGATCGAGGCTACGATTCGTGATGATGTTGTACCCGAACGGCTTGGGGCCGTCAGGGTCGAACTGCCCGCTGCAGATCTCGCGAATCAGCCCCTGATGCTGGCCCTCCATGAGCTTCATCACCCGTTCCTCGCTGTACTCCGCCGAGGCGGCCAGATCCGGGTACGGCAGGCGACGCGTCTCGAGGATCTCCCCGCCGGTGTACACCAGCGTCTCGACGACGGGGTTGTCCTTGCCCTTGTCCTCGGTCTGGACGTGGTAGACCTGTCCCTCGTACTCGATGTCGGTGTTGAAGCCGGTGATCATTTCGAAGGGAGAATGTAGGTAGCGGATCGTCGAGGTGTCAAGCCGACCCCGCTGGCTTGCCGATGCCACCGGATCCGGCCCGCTGGGCGAGGCCGATCAGCCTGTAGACCAGACGGGCGACCGTGAAATCGGCGTGGTGGAGTCCCTCGATGGGAGCCAGCTCGACGACGTCGGCGGCCACCACGCGGGCGCGGTCGAACAGCGCCTCGAGAAACCGCAACGTGGGCCACCAGCGTCCGCCGCCCGGCTCGGGGGTCCCGGTGGACGGGATCACCGCGGGATCGAAGAAATCGACGTCGATGGTGAGATAGACCGGAATGCCGGCGAGATCGTCGAGCGCCCGTTCGATCCAGCGGCCTCCCTCCATCTCCCGGGCGTGGAGCATCCGGTACCCCGGCAACCCACCGGCGAGTCGCTGGCCTTCCTCGGCGGAGTAGCTCCGGATCCCGATGGCGTGCACCGGGGCAACCTCGAGACAACGCGCCATCGCACAGGCGTGACTCCACGGATCGTCTTCGTACGACTCGCGGAGGTCCGCGTGGGCATCGAGCTGGACGACGCGCAGTCCGTCGGCGCGGGCCGCCGCCGCGCGAACCCCGCCGGGTGTGATCGAGTGCTCTCCACCGAGCATCACCACCCATTTCCCCGCGTCGATCAGCGCGCCGAAACGACTCTCGACACGGCTTACGACCTCACGAGCGGTCGGATCGTCCGACAGATCGAGCATCGGCTCGGTGTGGATCCCGGCACGAAACGGCTCGCTCGCGAGCAGCTCGTCGTACAGCTCGACCTGGGTCGAGGCGTCGAGGATGGCGGCCGGGCCGCGGGCCGTCCCCGCTCCGTAGGAGACGGTGCCCTCGTACGGGACCGGAAGGACCGCGACGCGCGCGTCCTCGAACGACGCGGCCTCACCTGAGAAGGGCTTCGCCATCGCGCGCAAGCATACCTGCTTCGCGGGGGTGCTGTGTCCTTCCGAAGTTGAGATGAAGGAACAGGTGGTGGGCCGAGCCGCCTCCTCGAATACTCTGGCCCACCACCCGGCGGCGCACACCCGCCGGACGCCGAGGGTCCCGTTCCCGGCGTCAAGCGGTCGGGAGCACGTCGCTCCCACCGCACCGGGCTTGTCAAGCAACGCCCGGGCCAGCGACGGCTCGCCTGCAACACACGGCGAACCGGGCTGTTGCGGTGACACAACGGCCGCGCGCGGCTCGTACGTGTCCGCGGGTGGACGCCGCCGTCCGCATACGGCCACGGGATCGGCTGTTAGAATGACCTCCGCTCGGGAGGAAAGCCTTGGCGACTCGATCGAGGACAGTCCGTTCCAAATCCAGACAAGCCACGCTGTTCGACCGACCCTCTTCAACTCGCAAGAGCAAGAAGAAGAAGACGACCGGAAAGAAGCGGGCGACCGCGAAGACCCAGGCGCGATCCCGAAAGGCCCCGTCCAAGTCGAAGACCCGCACGGCGACCCGGCCCGCCGTCGGTCGCAAACCGGCGACGCGCAAGGAGACCGCGGTCTCCATGGGCGGGCGGCAGCGCGAGATCTCTATCTCCGAGTTCTTCACGAAG